>JAIFNG010000147.1 GCA_020047815.1 Anaerolinea sp. | reverse complement strand
CAAGCGGGAATGCCTGAAGACAGCAATTCCAAATCAAAAAATTTCGGACGCAGACGAGCACTGAGAACGCGGAAAAAACCTTAAAACAGCACTTCATCAACGCTGTATACACCCAGAGCATCAAATTTGGCTCTTTCTGCTCCGCATCCCGGTTCGGATTTGGATTTGCCGGCCTGAAGACCCGAATAAAAGAAAACGTGGTCGAAACCTTTTCCCCACGGTTTTTCTTATGTTTAACAATGGCAAAACACCAAGGTCCTCATCAGGGGGCATCCTGTTTCTGGTACAAGTGTAAAGGCGATGGATGGTTTTCATCCATAAAAATTAGATGAAATTAAAGCCAGGAAAGTATTAATAACCGCAGCGGCCCTTGCACACCTGAAATCTGGTTTGAGATGTTTTTTACCTGTTTTATACGGGTACGGGTTGTATAATAATGATTTAATATCCGGCAAAATAGCTCCTGCCACAGGATCTATCTACATGACTCTCAAGGAATTCACTTTGCCATCAAAGAAAAGGAACAACAAACAGGAAGACGCAAGGCGGGACTGGACGCAGGTTGTGTTCCGGGGCGTGCCGTCCACCACCGAGTCACAGGCGGGGGAAATTTCAGCATGAACTCGTATTATGCCGCCGCCCTGCTGGTTGCCGCGGCCACTTCGGCGGTGATCGCACTGATCGCCTGGCAGCGCCGTTCTGCGCCGGGAGCCATCGGGTTGATGATGTTTCTGCTGGCAGATATGGTCTGGGCAGGCACCTATGCCGTGCGCTGGATCGTGACAGACCCTGCCGCCCAGCTTTTCTGGCTGGATGCAACTTATTTTGGGGTGGCATTCCACGTTACTTTTTTTACCATCCTTGTCCTGCAATTCACAGACCGCGCGCACCTGCTCACCCGCCGCAACCTGGCGCTGTTGGCTGTGGTGCCGATCATCACCCTGATCTTGTTGTGGACCGACCCGTGGCATGGCTTGTTCTTTGGGGGTCAGCACACCACGGGCGCCATCCTGAGCGGTGGACCGTGGTTCTGGTTTTTCGTGATTTATACCTATACGCAAATATTTATTACCATTGGTTTATTGATCCAGGCCTTTTTGCGCGCCTCCAGTTTGTACCGTTTGCAAACCAGCGCCATCCTTTTTGGAGCCTGTCTGCCGGTAGCCGGCAATATCCTCAGCCTGGCGGGCTTTAGCCCCTTCCCCGGTCTCGACCTGACCCCGTTCATCTTCACCTTCTCCGGGCTGATCTATGCCTACGGCTTGTTCGGTTTTCGCATGATGGATGTCATCCCGGTTGCGCGGCATAAACTGGTGGATAAAATGAAGGATGGTGTGATCGTGCTGGATGCCAACCAGCGGATCGTGGATGTTAACCCAGCCGTGCAGCGGCTGATCGGAGTCTCAATCCGCGCGATCGGAAAGTCTGCGGTCGATGTGCTGAATGAACGCCTGCACCTGGACCAGGTGGGAGACCCCAAAGCGGTCCACCTGATCGACCTGCGTGTTTCAGAAGACCCGCCATGTGAAGTTGAATTACAGGCGGTGCCGCTGCTGGACAAACATCAACAGGTCAGCGGCCACCTGTTGATCCTGCACGAGATCACCGAGCGCAAGCAGGCCGAAGCGGAATTGCAGCGCGCGCAGGAAGCGCTTGAGACCGCCCATCACGAACTGCAGCAATCCTTTGCGCGTGAACAACAGCTGGCGCGCACCGATGACCTGACCGGCATTAACAATCATCGTTCATTGATGCATCTCGCCGCGCGCGAGTTCAAGGTGGCCATGCGCTACCGGCAGCCGCTGTCGATGATATTCTTTGATATTGATTTTTTCAAACAGGTCAACGACACCTTCGGGCACGCCATGGGAGACCAGGCTCTGATACATACCCTGGAAACCGTCCGCACAGAACTGCGGGAGACCGACCTGATCGGGCGCTACGGCGGGGATGAGTTTGTGATCCTGCTGCCCCAGACCAGCGCGCAGGAAGCGCTGCCCCTGGCCGAGCGCATCCGCGCCAGCATCGCCGACATGCGCCTGGATACCGGCAAGGGACCGTTGAGCCTGGCGATCAGCATCGGCATTGCCGAATCGATCGACAACGCCCTGCTGCCAGACACGGTGGAGAGCCTGCTCTCGCGCGCCGACCAGGCTTTGTATGCCGCCAAACAGGCGGGCAGAAATTGCATCCGCATCTTTTGACACAATGTAATGAAAGACCCCAGAGGACGCCGTTCCAATGCAGCCGGGGTGTGAAAAGTTCATTCTGAAAAATTCGCTTTAGGCCAGGATCCATCGTTTCTGTAACAGCCATGACCGCCGGTCATGAGGATGTAGATAATGACACGGACCAAACCAAATGAAACCCCTGAAAGCCCGCGGCCTGAGCCGACTCTTTACGCGCGCGTGATGAAATATCTGCGCGGCATCACCCCGCGCAATCTTTGGTTTCTGCTGGGTGTGATGGCGATCGGGATAACCTTCACCGTCTACGCGTCGCTGCACCTTAAACAAAATGTGGAAGCCGCCGCGCAGAGTGAGTTCGACTTTATCTGCAACGAGATCCAGCTCAATATCACCGACCGGCTGTTGTCCAATGCCCAGATCCTTTACAGCAGCGCGGCTTTCTTTGAGGCATCGGAAACCGTTTCACGCGCCGAATGGCGCACCTTCACCGGGCATCTCCGTCTCGAACAGCAGCTGCCCGGCACGCAAGGGATCGGGTTCTCGTTGTTGATCATGCCCGGGCAGCTGGATGAGCACATCCAGGAAATTAGAGCGGAAGGATTCCCGGACTACACGGTGCGCCCCGAAGGTGAAAGGGAGATCTACTCCTCCATTGTCTATCTCGAGCCGTTCACAGGCCGCAACCTGCGCGCCTTCGGCTACGATATGTTCTCAGAGCCTGTGCGCCGCGCAGCCATGGAACAGGCGCGGGATGAGGACACCGCCGTGCTTTCCGGGAAAGTTATTCTGGTCCAGGAAACCGAGCAGGATGTGCAGGCAGGCACCCTGATGTACGTCCCGGTCTACCGCCCTGGGTTGCCGCACGAAACCGTCGGGCAGCGCCGCGCCGCGATCATGGGCTGGGTGTACAGCCCCTACCGCATGAACAACCTGATGCGCGGCACCCTGCGAGGCTGGGATGTGAAGCAGTTGGACAGGCAAATTTTCCTGCAGGTCTACGATGGTGATGTCGTCTCGCCGGACACATTGTTATACGACAGCCATACCCCGCAGGATGAAGCATTGGATTCCGGGCAGGTGCTATTAAAGCAGGTCCCGTTGGATGTCATCGGGCACCGCTGGACCCTGCAATTCACCCAGGTCGGCGGGCTGGCTTCAGCGGCAGATTACAGCGGCGTCTGGCTGGTCTTTTTCGGCGGGCTGGGACTTAACCTGCTGATGTTCGGGCTGGCGGTCTCGCTGCTGACAACACGCCTCAATGCGAATGTTGAGCTGGGAAAACTGGCAGACACAGACGGGCTGACCGGCATTCACAACCACCGGTCCCTGTTGAAGCTGGCTGAGCGCGAGTTCCAGGTCGCCATGCGCTATCGGCAGCCGCTGTCGATGATGTTCTTTGACATTGACCATTTTAAACAGGTCAACGATACCTTCGGACATGCCATGGGCGACCAGGCGCTAATAAAGACCCTGAAAATAATCTGCGCGACCCTGCGCACCACCGACCTAGCCGGGCGCTACGGCGGGGATGAGTTTGTGATCCTGCTGCCCCAGACCAGCGCGCAGGAAGCGCTGTCGCTGGCCGAACGCATCCGCGCCAGCATCGCCGACATGCGCCTGGATACCGAAAAAGGGCCGCTGACCCTGGCGGTCAGCATCGGTATTGCCCAATCCATTGACAGCGCCCTGCAGCCAGACACGGTGGAGAGCCTGCTCTCGCGCGCCGACCAGGCGTTGTATACTGCCAAACAGGCGGGCAGAAATTGCATCCGCATCTTTGACCCACATAAAAAGGGAGGAAATTGATGTCTTATTTTTCATTCAGGGCGCATGGGCCGCGCAGGTGCTGCATTCGTGAAATGTTTTTTCAGACCTCTCCAGACAGGAACAGGCAGCGATGACCATCAATATCCACCCAAACCAAATTGGAATGATGCTGGGAGCAGTCCTGTCGCTGATCGTCTTTTTAATAAGCTGGCCGCGGCGCAAGGCCGTTGGCGGAAATTACTTTCTCGCCTTCTCCTTCTCTGTCACCTGGTGGAATATCGCGGGTACGGTTGAAAGTTTTGTGGTGGACCCGGGCGCCAAGATCCTTTGGTCACAGATCGCCTATATCGGTTTTGTCCAGACCTTTCCGTATCTGCTGGTTTTCACGGTTTCTTATATCCGGCAGAGGAAGGTCCATCCGTCCATGATCATGGGTCTGATGGTCATCCCGCTTATTACCCTGGTGCTGACATGGACAAATTCGCTGCATGGCTGGGTGTGGTCCGGGTATTCCATGGAATCGATCGGGGAAAATATCCTGATCTACGAGCATGGATTTTGGTTCTGGCTGCACGTGGTGTATTTGTATTCGGTCATGCTGACGGGGATCATTATCCTGGTGCAAAACATCATCAAGTCCCCTCCGGCGTTCCGCCGTCAATTACTGGTGATCCTGACCGGTATTATTTTTCCGGTCATCTCCGGCACCCTGTACATCCTGGGGCTGGAGCCTGTGCCAGGGATGGACATCACACCCACCGGACTGGTGTTCACCAGCATGTTTTTCGCATGGGGACTGTTGAGATACCAGCTGCTTGACCTGCTGCCGATCGCCAGGACCGCACTGGTCGACCAGCTGCAGGATGGGGTCGTCGTACTCGACCCAAAGGGACGCATTGTGGATATCAACCAGGCAGCCGCTCAATTATTTGGGCGGGACTTGAATGAGATCCTCGGACAGGATATTGCCGGGGTTTCCCCTGCGCTGGCTGACCTGGTCTGCAATGCCAGGGAACATACAAGGCGGGAGCTCGTGCCGGCGGAAGGGTCCACGACCATATTGGACGCGCAGCTTTCCATTTTATACGGTGAGACCCGGCAGGAGGTCGGTAAATTGCTGGTGCTGCGCGACATTACCGACCGCAAGCGGGCTGAGAATGAACTGCTGCAGCTCTCGCGCTTCCAGGAACTCCTGATGGAGATCTCATCCATTTATATCAACCTTTCATTGGAGACGATTGAGCCGGCAATTTTCAATTCACTGCGCGACATGGCGGTCTTTGTCGGGGCAGACCGGGCATATATTTTCAAGTACGACTTCGAGAAACAAATTTGCACCAACACGCATGAGTGGTGCGCAGAAGGGATCGAACCGCAAATTGAAACCCTGCGTACGGTTCCCCTTTCCATCCTGCCGGAATGGGTTGAAACACATCGGCGCGGAGAAGCAGTAAATATTCCAGACCTGTTCGCGCTGCCGGAGGGTGCATATCGACACGGACTTGAGGTACAGGGCATCAGGAGCGTGCTGACCGTGCCGTTGATGAGCAAGGATGATTGCCTGGGGTTCGTCGGTTTCGATTCGGTGCGGCAGCAGCATGCCTATTCAGACAACGAACAGCATGTGCTGACGGTCTTCGCCCGCATGCTGGTAAATGTTTGGCTGCGGGCACAGGTGGATGAGGCGCTGCACGAAAGTGAAGACCGCTATCGAACATTGGTGGAGTTCTCGCCGGATGCGATCGGTATTCACAGCGAAGGCTTGATCGTGTATGTTAACCCCGCGGCGGTGGCAATGCTCCACGCCAAAAATGCGCAGGAATTGCTGGGCTTGCCTGCCATGCAGTTTCTCCATCCGGATTACCACGAGATCGCAGTGGAAAGAATGCTGCGCAGTACCAATGATCGGGAAGCCGCGCCTGTGCTGGTGGAGAAATTGATCACGCTGGACGGGCAGATGGTGGACGTTGAGGTTTCCACCACCCCCATTGTGTATGAAGGAAAGGCCGCCACGCAGATCATCCTGCGAGACATCACCGAGCGCCGGCGGGCGGAAGCAGCGCTGGCCGCCTCGGAGTCTGAACTGCGCGCCCTGTTCGCATCGATGCAGGATGTGGTGATGGTGATCGACCAACAGGGCAAATACCTCAAGATCGCCCCCACCCACCCGGACCTGCTGGTGAAGCCCGCCTCAGAATTGATCGGCAGGAATCTGCGGGATGTATTCCCAGCTGAAGAAGCCGAAGGTTTTCTTGAAACGATCAAGCAGGTGTTGGAGACCAGGCAAACCGGCCAGGTCGAATACTCACTGCTGATCGATGGTCGAAGCGTATGTTTTGAAACCTCCATCTCACCGATCGACCATGACAGCACCTTATGGGTGGCGCGCGACATCACCGAGCGCAAAGCGGCGGGGGAAGCCATCCATCAACGCGTACAGGAATTGGAAATGTTGTACCAGAGCGGCCTGGCGCTGAACCAGGTGCTGGACCCGAAAGAGGTCGGGCACAGGATCCTGCACCTGGTGCAGGAAAAACTGAACTGGCAGCATACCGTCATCCGTTTGTATAACCCGCAGGACGAAAGGATGGAATTACTGACCTTCAATCAGCCGGGGCTGAATAACGAAATTATTGTGCAGTCTACAGCGGAACACTTCAACCAGTTGATCTCGAGGGCCGGCGAAGGATTAACCGGCTGGGCGGTCAAACAATCACAGACCATTCGCAGCGGAGACGTAAAAAGCAACCCGCACTATATCGAGACGTACCCGGGCATCCAATCCGGTCTTTATACCCCGATGATGTTGAACGGGCGTGTGATCGGCGTGATCGGGATCGAAAGCGAACAACCCGATGCCTTCAGTGAGGCGGATGAACGGGTGCTGCAGACCCTGGCAAACCAGGCGGCAAGCGCGTTCGAGAACGCGCGCCTGTTCGAACAGACCCACCAGCGCGCCAGAGAGTTGGAGACCATCAACCGCATTTCGCGCATCATGCGTTCGGCCTCGACCCAGGATGAAATGCTGTCCATCGTCCTGCAGGAAGCGCTGGCCATCCTGAATACCTCGCATGGTTCCATTGAATTATTCAACAAGGCGACCAATGACCTGGACAAAACCCTTGCGCAGGGCTGGCTGGGCCAGATCACCGGAACACGCAGCGCCAGCGAAGGGATCGCGGGCAGGGTATTCGCCAGCGGCGAGGTCTACATCGCACGCGAGTTTGCCAGTGACCCTGTGACCAGCAGCGTCCGGCGCAGCCAGATCCGGCCGGGATGGGGCGGTGTTTGCCTGCCGATCCGCACCACCCAGCAAACCCTGGGCGTGATGTTCGTCTCTGTACCGAGTGAAAGGGAACTGGACAAAGATGAGATCCGCCTGCTGTCCATTTTGTCTGAAATGACAGGCGCGGCACTGCAGCGCATGCAGCTGCATGAGCAGACCATTCACCGTCTGGAACAACTCAATGCCCTGCGCGCCGTGGACCAGGCAATTTCCAGCAGCCGCGATATGCATTTGACGCTGAATGTGCTATTGATCAATACCATCACCCAATTAAAAGTGGATGCCGCCGCAGTGCTCCTGCTGCACCCCGGTTCACACCAGCTGGAATTGGCAGCCGGCCGCGGGTTCCATACGCTGCTGTTTGAAGGTGTCAACCTCAGCAACAGCGTCGCCGGGCACGCCATCCTGGAACACCGCACCAGCATGACCCTGGACCTCGAAAGCACCCTGCTTGGCGAATATCCGCAATTTGAAACGCTGTGGAAGGCGGAAGGCTTTACCCGTTACTGGTGCGTGCCTTTAAAGGTCAAAGGCGAGATCAAAGGTATGCTGGAAGTGTATTGCCGGAAACCCTTCGCCGCCGATCCGGAATGGCTTGAATTCCTCGAGGCGCTGGCGGGGCAGGCGGCCATCACCATTGACAGCACGCAGTTATTTGAGAACCTGCAGCGCTCCAACCTGGACCTGAGCCTGGCGTATGATGCCACCATTGAAGGCTGGTCACGGGCCATGGAACTGCGCGACCATGATACAGAAGGACATACCCAGCGCGTGACAGACCTGACCTTGAAACTGGCGCGCGCCATGCAGATCAACGAATCCCAACTGACCGCCATTCGGCGCGGCGCGCTGCTGCACGACATCGGCAAGATCGGCATCCCCGACGGCATCCTGTTGAAGGAGGGAAAACTGACCGACGACGAATGGACGCAGATGCGCAGACATCCCCAACTGGCGCATGATATGTTAATGCCCATTGCCTACTTAAAGGATGCGGTCTACATCCCTTACTGTCATCATGAAAAATGGGACGGGACAGGGTATCCGCAGGGCTTGAAGGGGGAACGCATTCCTTTGGGTGCGCGTATCTTTGCGATCATAGACGTGTGGGATGCGCTGACGAATGACCGTCCTTATCGCCAGAAATGGACGGCGGAAGAAGCGCGAAAGTATATTGTGGAACAGAGCGGCAGGCATTTTGACCCGCAAGTGGTGGATGCCTTCCTGAAGATTATCGACACCGAATAGGCTGACGGAAAAGACCTGACAGGTTTTCACAGGATCCATGTCCGACTCGCATCTCTGTCCGTTCATGGGGACGGTCGACTCAGGTGACGATGAAACCTGTCGGGTCTGGGTGTTTTTATGTGTGACGGTAAAGACCACCCAACCATTCGGACAGGTACAGACTCCCCCACTGACGGGGGAGTTTTTTGTTGAGAGCGCGACCCAGCATATTTCCGTCTTCACAAAATGGGGGCTGCCGCAGAATGTTTGCTATAATCATTCGATATTCAGGAGAGGAATCACCCCATGAGCGCACCCGAAACCATCGAAGACCTGGTTGAACGATTTGAACGAAATCACGAACAATACCGCTCCGCAAAATATAACGAAACACAACTGCGGCGTGAATTCCTCGACCCGTTTTTTGAGGCGTTGGGCTGGGATATTTTCAACAGGCAAGGGTACGCCGAAACTTATAAGGATGTCATTCACGAAGATTCGCTTGCAATTGAAGGCGCAACAAAAGCGCCAGACTATGCTTTCCGTATTGGGGGTCAACGCAAGTTCTTTGTAGAAGCCAAAAAGCCTTCCGTCAATATCGAACAAAATATTCATCCGGCATTTCAATTGAGGCGTTATGCGTGGTCTGCAAAATTGCCACTGGGCATCCTCTCGGACTTTGAAGAATTCGCAGTTTATGATTGCCGTGTAAAACCCGACAAAGGAGACAAAGCCTCTGTTGGGCGTGTGATGCTTTTATCGTACAAGGATTACGTTGAAAAATGGGATGAAATTGTATCCATCTTTTCACGGGATGCGGTTCTAAAAGGTTCGTTTGATAGTTACGCCGAAGGGATGAAAAAGAAGAAGGGCACAACCGAAGTTGACGATGCCTTTCTAAGTGAGATCGAACGCTGGCGTGATTTGCTGGCAAAAAATATTGCCTTGCGGAATCAATCTTTGAGCGTGCGTGAATTAAATTATGCGGTGCAAATGACGATTGACCGCATTGTCTTTTTGCGTATCTGCGAAGATAGAGGCGTGGAACGTGATGAACAACTCAAAGAGATTGCCAGCGAGAACGAGATTTATAAAGGGCTCGTGCAGTTATTCCAAAGGGCGGATGCGCGTTATAACTCTGGCTTGTTCCATTTCAAAGATGAAAAAGAGCAATCCAGTGCGGCGGACAGCCTCACGTTAAGTTTGAGCGTGGATGATAAACCCCTGCGCGATATTCTGCTGAATCTATATTATCCAGACAGCCCGTATGTGTTCAGGGAAATTCCAGCCGATATTTTAGGGCAGGTGTACGAGCGTTTTCTTGGCAAGGTGATCCGCCTGACGGCGGGACATCAAGCCAAAGTGGAGGAAAAACCCGAAGTTCGCAAAGCTGGCGGAGTGTATTACACGCCAACTTATATTGTGAATTACATTGTGCAAAATACAGTTGGTAAACTCTTGGAAGGGAAAACACCAAAGGATGCCGCAAAGCTAAGAATTCTTGACCCTGCCTGTGGTTCGGGGACGTTCCCCCTGGGCGCGTATCAATATTTGTTGGATTGGCATTTGGATTGGTATATAAAAAATGGACCTGAAAAAATCGCCTCCGGCAAAGACCCTGCTATTTTTCAATCCAAAAACGGTTGGACGTTGACCACGAGCAAGAAAAAAGAAATCCTGCTGAATAACATTTACGGCGTGGATATTGACGCGCAAGCCGTGGAAGTGACAAAACTTTCTTTGCTGTTGAAAGTGTTGGAAGGGGAGAGCCAGGAAACGATTGGTTCTCAATTGTCTTTGTTGCAAGAGCGGGTATTGCCTGACCTGAGCAGGAATATTCAATGCGGAAATTCCCTGATCGGTCCAGATTATTACGAAGGTCATCAGTTGACGATGGGCTTCGGGGATGATGAAGAACGCTACCGAGTCAATGCATTTGACTGGAAAGGCGCATTTTCGCAAATCTTTATTAATGGTGGGTTTGATGCGGTGATTGGAAATCCGCCGTATATTCGTATTCAGACATTACAAGAGACATCTCCAATTGATGTTGAATTTTTCAAGAAAAGGTACAAGGCTGCCAGCAAAGGCAATTATGATATTTATGTTGTCTTTATCGAAAAAGGATTGAGTGTCCTCAATGAAAACGGGCGATTAGGTTTTATTCTGCCTCATAAGTTCTTCAATGCTCAATATGGTGAGCCAGTAAG
>JAIFNG010000094.1 GCA_020047815.1 Anaerolinea sp. | reverse complement strand
AAACCAAAAGCGGACAATTTTCAATGTTCGTTAACGAGCCGCAGGTTGTGCCAATTGCAGCGCAATCATCAAATATCGAAGTCATCATCGTCGATACCCAGGATAAATTGGATGGTCTGGAAAAAGAACTATCCAAAGCCGGCCTCATCTCATTTGATACAGAGACGACATCTACTGAAGAAATGCAAGCCGGCATCGTCGGTATTTCACTGGCGGTCAAAGCCGGACAGGCATATTACATACCCGTGGGGCATACTTCCGGGAACAACCTGCCTATTAAGAACGTGATCGCCGCTCTCACCCCGTCCATGACCAATCCGAAAATTGGAAAGGTGGCTCACAACGCCAAATATGATTACATCATGCTTGCGCGTTACGGACTGGTGACCACACCCCTGACCTTCGACACCATGCTGGCCGAATTCATCATTGACCCTTCCTCGCGTAATCTGGGATTGAAGAATCTTGTCCTTGCCCGTCTGGGTGAGGAGATGACTCACATTGAAGAGCTGATCGGCAAGGGAAAAAATCAACTGAGCATGGCGGATATCTCCATTGAATCAGTCGCGCCTTATGCTGCCGCAGATGCTGAGACCGTACTGCGCCTGATCCCGATTTTGGAAAAAGACCTTGTCCGTCAAAACGGTACAAAGTTGCTGGCTGAAATTGAAATGCCGCTCGTGCCTGTGCTCGCTGAAATGGAAATGACAGGCATTATGCTTGACTTGCCCTTCTTCAAGAAAATGTCGCAGGAACTGACCTTGCGCATGGCTGAAATTGAAAAACGGGTTTTTGAATCGGTTGGCAAGCCGTTTAATCTCAATTCGACCCAGCAGCTCTCCGATGTGCTGTTCACTCATTTGCGGCTTGACCCGCCGGATAAAGGCCGGAAAACCGCCAGTGGTCATTATTCCACATCTGCCGATGTGCTTGAAATGTTGCGTGGAAAGCATCCCGTTGTGGATATGATCCTGGAAAACCGTGAACTCTCGAAAATTAGATCTACCTACGTGGATTCCCTGCCCGTCGCTGTCGATGCGCAAACCGGGCGCGTACATACATCCTATAGCCAGACTGGCGCGGTAACGGGACGCATTTCATCCTCCAACCCCAACCTGCAAAATATCCCCATCCGCACCGAGGAAGGACGCCGTGTGCGCAATGGTTTCATCGCCGAGAAAGGCAGTGTATTGCTTTCAGTGGACTATTCGCAGATAGAACTGCGGATTGTGGCGCACATGGCTGAAGATGAAACCATGCTGGCCGCGTTCAAAGCCGGGGAGGATATCCATGCCACCACCGCCGCCGCAGTCTATGGCATCGATCTTGGATCGGTGACAAAAGAAATGCGCCGCCACGCGAAGGCGATCAACTTTGGCCTGATCTACGGTATGTCGGCCTTTGGCCTGACCCGTACCACGGACCTGACCCTCGCAGAATCCGAAAGATTCGTTAAGACCTATTTTGAAAAATTCCCGGGTGTGAAAAAATACCTGGATGGGATCCGCCAACTGGCAGCGCAGCAGGGATATGTGGAAACGCTACTGGGACGGCGCAGGTATTTCCCCGCCCTGCAGGGTAAACTCAACCAACAATTGAAAAACCGCGAAGAACGTGAAGCCATCAATGCGCCCATTCAGGGTACAGCGGCAGACATTATGAAGATTGCCATGCTTAAAATTCCGCCTGTCCTCAAAGCCGCAGGGTTGAAAGCCAAAATGCTGTTGCAGGTGCATGATGAACTTGTGCTGGAATGCCCAAAGGAAGAGATGGAACAGACCGCCCGCCTTGTGCAGGAGACCATGTCGAATGCCTACCCCTTGAGCATTCCACTTTCCACAGAGGCGCGTTCCGGGCAGAGTTGGGGTGGAATGCAGGTATTGGACTAAGTCCCACCTCGGAGCCATACGTGGAAAAACCACGTAAGATTATAATTACATTGAAATAATAAAACGTCACGCACTCAATTAGAATTGGATCCACTATGCCCGGACGAGAAGATATATTCCAAAAAGCAATGAACGACGGTCACTCCGCCGCCTGGGATCAGGAATGGGATAAAGCGGCTGCAGCTTATCAACAAGCTTTGCAGGAGTTCCCCGATCATCCCAAGGCGCTCAACAGCCTGGGGCTTGCGCTCTATCAACTGGGCAATGTCGAAGACGCTCTGCGGATATATATGAATGTGGCAAAGTTCTCGCCGGATGACCCCGTGCCAATGGAAAAAGTGGCGCAGCTCTCTGAACGCATTGGAGACCTGAAAACCGCAGTGGATGCCGCCCTGCGTGCGGGCGATCTCTTCCTCAAACAGCGTGATACCGAAAAGGCTCTTGAAAATTGGGTGCGTGTCACCAATGTAAATCCTGAAAATGCCATTGCCCATTCACGCCTGGCGCAGGTGCATGAAAGACTTGGGCATACCCAGCAGGCTATCATGGAATACCTTGCCATAGCCAGCATCATTCAACGCGCAGGGAACATTGAAAAAACAAAAGAGATGGTGAAAAAAGCCCTGTCCCTTTCGCCCAATAGTATTGAGGCAAAGCAGGCAGACGCCTTGCTTAAAACAGGTCAATTGCTCCCCAAACCTTTACGTGGCAAAGGCGGAACGGGTCCCATCCGCATGGCACAGGTCAAACAATTGCAAAAGCCCAAAACCTCTTCAGGGCTTGACCCCATTGCGGAGGCGCGTCAAAAAGCATTAACCCAGCTTGCAGAACTTCTCTTTGAGTTTTCAGATGACAGTCCTTCTGCCCAGGAGCGTAAAGGTCTTTCTGCCATCATGAAAGGCACGGGCGGGTTGTCGTTACAACAATCCGAACAGACCAAGGTAGTCATGCACCTTGGTCTGGCGATTGATGCGCAGACCAAGGGAAATGAAGGGCAGGCGGCTGAGGAGTTTGAAAGAGCGTTGGAGGCGAATTTTACACATGCGTCTCTCTATTACACACTTGGTCTTTTGCGTTTCAAAGGGGAACGGTTTGAGAGTGCGCAGCGATTTTTACAGAATTCTGTCAAACATCACGATTATGCACTGGGTACTCGCCTGATATTGGGACAATTGTTTGTCAGAAAATCCCACTTCAATGAAGCTGCCCTGGAGTATCTTGAGGCGTTAAAAATTGCTGACGCGCTCACTGTCTCCGCTGAAAGGTCGGAGGAGATCAGCCAGCAGTATGAACCATTGATCGAAGCGCATGAAAACCAACAGGACGAAACCATTCTGCGCAAAGTGTGTGAAAACATTCAAGGTATGCTCATGCGTTCCGATTGGCGCGAACATCTGCATAAAATGCGCGAACAGATGCCCAAACAGGAGGGCGACATGATCGCCCCGCTGGCAGATGTCATCTTGCAGGCGCAGTCCAGTTCGGTGCTTGAATCAATGACCCGCATCAATCACCTGGCGCGTATTGGCAGCCTGCGCTCTGCAATGGATGAAGCTTACTATGCCATGCAGAATGCGCCGACCTACCTTCCGCTCCATATACTGATGGCTGACCTGCTGGTGCAGGAGAATCGCGATGCGGATGCGATCACAAAATACGGCATCGTGGCTCATGCATATAGCGTGCGTGGAGAAGCATCGCAAGCCACAAAGCTGTTGCGGCGCATCCTTCAACTTTCACCGATGGATATGAACACGCGTAACCGCCTTATCGACCAGCTTGTTGCACGCGGGCAAATTGACGATGCGATCCGCGAATACCTCGAACTGGCTGCCATCTACTACCGCCTGGCCGATTTGAACATGGCGCGCAAAACCTACACCACTGCCCTGCGCGTGGTGCAGCAAGGCAATGCCGATCGCGACTGGAATGCGCATATCCTTCAACGCATGGCAGATATAGACCTGCAGCGCCTCGACTGGAAGCAGGCTTTGCGTGTCTACGAACAGATCCGTACGATAGTTCCGGATGACAATATCACTCGCAAGCAACTGGTTGAACTTAACCTGCGCATGGCGCAAACTGACAAGGCCATGAACGAGCTTGAGAATTACATCTCGCACCTTGAAAGTCAGGATAGGAACGATGTCGCCATCAGCTTTATGGAAGATATTCTCAAGGAATATCCCAACCAGCCGTTGGTCAAACGCGCCCTTGCCATGTGTCTGTATCACGCAGGTCGTACTGAAGAAGCCATAGCATTATTGGATGTGGTGGGCGAAACCCTTATGCAAACCGGCAACAAGCAGGCTGCGCTTGAAGTGATCAATCAGATCGTCCTGATGAATCCGCTCAACGTGGAGGAATATCGCAAGCTGCTCTTTCAGATGCAAAGCAGTTAGAGCTTGGATGAACACCTCTCCCATGCCCGCCGTCACCCAGGCGGGCATTTTTTGTCCTTGATCCGGTTCCAGCGGCCGAAGGTCTGATCCAATTTCGTGCATTTTCACATGCTATAATCCAGCGGTTTTATTACATTTAAGGAATGACTTTTTTCAGCAGGCTGCGTGAATCTGCAGGAAATGAAAAAGATCGTCAGACCCGCTCAGGACTATGTGGAAGTTCCGGGTTTACAAAATGGAGAAGGTACATGCCAAAAACAAAAAATACTGCCGTAATGAACTGGCTATTCATCTTCACAGCCATCGTTGCGCTGCTCATCGTCTTTGGAGGCTTTGTCCGCCTCACCCGCTCGGGACTATCCATTGTGGAGTGGAATCCCATCAGCGGTGTCATTCCCCCCATTGGAGAACAAGCCTGGCAGCAGGAATTTGCCAAATACCAGGAAACACCTGAATATCAACAAATCAACACAGACATGACCCTTCCTGAATATCAGTTCATTTTTTATATGGAATGGGTACACCGCATCATTGCGCGGTTGGCAGGCTTTTTCTATGCCATTCCTGTTTTCTACTTCCTGCTCAGGAAAATTATTCCCTTCAAGGAATTTGGTATTTATTTCGCAATGGGCATGATGTTCATCGCCCAGGCATTCATGGGCTGGTACATGGTTGCCAGTGGATTGGTCGACCGCCCTGCTGTCAGTCATTTCCGCCTCACCATTCACCTGCTTTTTGCATTAAGCCTGCTCGCCCTTGCACTGTGGACTGCTCTCGGGCATAAATACGGTTTCCCTGCCTCAGGCAGAGAAATAAAGTGGTCGCTGCCCTCAAAGTTAACCGCCTGGTCAATGGCTTTGCTGATCGTGCAGATCACCTACGGCGGCATGACGGCGGGACTCAAAGCGGGGCATGTTTCAGATACCTGGCCGCTCATGTTCGGCAGGTGGATCCCCCCAAACCTATTCAACTCATGGATCAACTTTTTTGAAACCCCGCAGACCATTGTCTTCGTGCATCGCTGGCTGGCGTGGCTTGGATTGATCATCGTACCTGTTGTCTATTATTTTGTAAGGAAACAGAATTATCCGCTGGATATACAAAAAGGATTGCTGTGGTTGACAGCTTCAGTTGCTTTGCAGATCACGCTTGGGGTGTTGACCATCCTCTCCTATGTCAACATTGTTATTGCCCTCACCCATCAGGCAAATGCGCTGGTATTATTTGCGTTGGGTATTTATTTTATTCATCGCTTCAGGACCCTGGATTTCAATGGAAGTTTGGCCGCTGTTCATTAGATCAAAAAGGACACTGCCCTAAAAGCGGTGTCCTTTTTGATCTAAAAATGATTTACTGTTCGATCTCAGCCAGTGCCGTATCGATTTCCTGCTTGAAGGTCGCAAAAGGCTGTGACCCTTCAATGAGTTTCGTCTTCAGTTCCCCGTTGACAGTGTAGGTCATTACAAAGGAGGGTGTGGCTTGTACGCCGCTGGCGGTGCCGTCCTTCATATCCTGATCAACCACATCACCATATTTATTGTCACTAAAGCAGGATTCAAATGCATCCATGTCGAGTTCCAGATATTCAGCAAAGTCTATTAAACGCCCTTCACCAGAAGAAGCACCCTGGTTTGAAAGTATGACATCGTGCATCTCCCAGAATTTCCCCTGGTCTCCGGCACAATATGCCGCGCCAGCCATCTCGGCAGATTCGGGTCCCATAAAATTGCCAAAACTATTGTAAACAAAATACACCGTACCGTCCGCCACGTAGGTCTCCATCAATTCCTTTTCAGTGGTTTGGTAAAACCGGGCACAGTGCGAACATTGAAAATCTGAATATTCTTCAATGCGGATCGGCGCATCAGGATTTCCTGCCGCATTAAAGTCAACATTCGGGCGGACTGCCGTTTCCGGCACGGTAATGGCGGCGGCCGGTTTAAAGTTTGGGTAAATAATTAGAAAAGCAATAAAGATTGCACCGATACTGATAAGCCCAATTCCGATCAGACGTCCGCGCTGCTCTTTGCGGCGTATCTGCTCACGGCGCGCCTGGCGCTTGCTGATGTCTTTTGCGTTGTTCATTCTTACTCCTATGATCCAATTTGATAAGCGCAGATTTTCTCATGTGGAAATGGATTTGTCCAGTAAAGAGTTAAGATGCTCTTATCTTTGATCGCCCAGGCGCGCATTCATCCATTGGGTCATTGTCTTGAAAACTTCTTCCTTTTCAGGCTCATTATGAAGTTCATGGTATGCATCATCCCATAAAACCAGAGTGCATTTTTCCTTCAAAGCGGCAGCCACTTCCGTGCTGCTGGAGGGGAATGCCAGCACGTCCGCGTTGCCATGCAAAAGCAATAAGGGAAGCGAAAACTCACCCGCATGAGCCAATACCCAGCCTGTAATACCGGTCATGATCCTGCCAAAGCCCAGCGTGATCTTGTCATGTACCAGCGGGTCGTTGTTATAAGCCTGTACCACTTTCTCATCGCGTGAAATGCTTGCTGAATCCAATCCGCTGGCAATGGGCGTGTTTGGCATCAATGCGCCAAGCACCTTTGCCATCATTATTTTAAGATGTTGTTTTTCCAGGGCAGTGTGCAGGCCCGAGCTCGTGGCGATCACCCCTTTGATATTCGGTTTGCGGGTCAAGCCATAATATAAGACCTGGATCCCACCTAGGCTGTGCCCATATAAAATGATCGGCAAGTCCGGATAACGCTGGCGTGCCTGAACCAATGAAACATCAATATCCTTCATAAAATCATCAATGGAGGAGATGTGTCCACGTGCCCCCCCCGAACGTCCATGACCGCGTAAGTCTGCGCCGAAAAGGACAATGCCCTGCCTGCCAAATGCTTCAGCCACATGCGCATAACGTGATGTATGTTCACCGAGCCCATGTACAAGGCATGCAACTGCCTTGGGTTGGGCCGTGACCGGCTCCCAGGCCTGGGCGAAAATATCCAGGTTATCATGCGCCTTCCAGGTCATTTCATAGTGTTTCATTTCAGCCTCCAGTGGTGATTTTGAATTCGCATTGATGCGCGCCCATTGCACGGCACGCACGTTCTTCGATATCGTATTCCTGTCCGTCTGCCCAATACAAACATTCACGTATCAAACTTAGAGTTACAAAGCAGAGCGGGTTATCGTTGGTTTGGTGAAGAGTGGTGGGCGATGACCGATCAACGAGGAGCAGGTCAAGGTCAAGGGTGTGAATTTTTATGATGCCTGGTGTGCCGCTTAAAATTCTCGCCAACAGTTCCAGGGTGGGCTTTCGCCGCATGGATTTTGGAAGCCCCCGTATGACAGCCGCCTGGGCTTTTATTCCAAAAGCAGAATCATCCAGCAGGCGATGCCATAGTTTGAAACCAACCCGCAGTAAAATGCCGCGCGCACCGCGTCCGTAATAAGTTCGCAAAGCAGATTGCAGGCGGGAATATCCTTGCGCGGCGTGCACATCATCCCGGGAACTGAAGTGTGCGGGTTTTTCCCACTCTTGTGGCAGACCGGCCTTGGACAACACCAGCGACAGGGTCTCCTGTCCGAGTTCTTCCGAAAGGATTTCTGCAAATCTGTGCATGATGCGCGCCGGGAAGGCGACTTCACCCATTACTCATCCATCCGATAAACAAATACAGGGAATTGTTCTCCTGTACGAACAAACCCCAATTTTTTATAAAGTGCCAAAGAGGAGTCGTTATCTGACTGCGTGTTTACCGAAAGCCTGGCTTTTGGTTCGGCAAGAAATTCTCGAACCAGTTGGCTCACCAGGGCTGACCCTACACCCCTGCCTTGTGTTTCAGGTTTGACCCCCAGCCTGGCGAGGTGCGCTCCCTGTGGATGCTGTGTGCTGAGTTGATAACCGATCAGTCCCGAGGCGTCCTCGGCGACCGTGGCACTTGCACACTGCAAGCGTGCCTTTTGTAGTGCATGCTCTGTGTTATGCCAAAATTGTCCGAATGCTGCCAGGTCCAGCTGGGTAACGGCATGCATATCTGCATCCTGCATCGGGCGGATTCGAATTCCGCGAGGTTCAGGAAACATTCTGATGTTTTCATGCTCTAACGTAAGCAAAACAATATTCTGTTTTAATTTAAACCCGCTGGAAAGCAGGAGGGCTTGAAACCAATGCTTGACAACGATCGCGGCGATATCAATTTTTTTATTTCCCTGCTTGATCTCTTCGTGCGCCATATCCCAAAGGGAAGACCATGCCTCAGCGGCAGGCAGGTCCTGATGATGACCAAAGAAGCGGATCCATGCCACATGGGGCGGGTCTTCAGGGCAGGCCAGCACGGCAGTGATGCGGCTGCCTTCCTCACGCACCCAGTAATTGGGCGAGCCAACCCACTCAAGCGGAGAATGCCAGTCCAAATGGCGATGGCTGCTGGATTCGAAAAAGATAAGATTCGCGATCCGTTCCTGATCCGGTTTTACGGCGCGGCGAACCTGCAAGCCTGCATGGATCATTTTATGAAACGCAAAAAGAATTTCAGTATGCGCTCAAAGATACTGGGGGTATCTTTTGCTTCAAGTGACCCCATCATTTTAAAGGCTGAATCGGTCAGCCTGCCTGTTTTTAGTTTTATGGCGGCAGAAGATTTCATCACCAGCGCGCGCAAATCGCCTTCACCTGCCTGGGCCAATAATTGGGCGGCCAGATCATATTTTTCAATGGCTTCATCGTAACGTCTCAGGGCTTCAAGGGCTGCAGCTTGGTTTCCCAGCGCCATACCCTGGCGTTTGGTATCTTTTGCATCTGCAAAGGTCTGGTCGGTATTCAGCGCCGCATTAAGTGACTCTTGCGCCTTGCCTGCCTGCAGGAGAGCCACGCTGATATTATTCTGCATTTCAGCCGCCATCAAGCCTGCGCCGCCCAGTCTATACCCTTCAGCCGCCCCGCTGAATAATTTGACGGCTTCGTCAAAATTTTTATTCATAAAAGCCTGTTTGCCTTGTTCGGCAAGTTGGTTGGGTTCAGAGGTCATGTTTTTTTTGGGGTAAATTAGCAAAGGTGGCAGTTACTTCGCAGGTAACCGCCACCTTTGTACATTAAAAAATTATAGAGTAATATCCAGCAAACCTTCTGCCACAGCGCGTAATTTTTCGCGGGACAGGTCACTGAGCTTAATTGCCAGTTCAATGTAGGGGCGGTTGACCGGCTGACAGACAAAATCTTGTATTTCATCAGGCAGTTCAAGAAATTTTTGAATGGCGCGTTGGCTGGCCATCCATTGTCCTATGGGTCCATTTTGGTCAAAGAACACATCAATCCGGCTTCCCATGACAGTAAGAATACTTTCGAGTTCAGGCACAGGGATGGCGCGTTCTCCCAATTCATAAGCCTTAAGACGCGCCTGTGTAATTCCTGTTTCTGTTGACAGGTGCCGGATCGACATGTTGACGTTGTTACGTTCCTGGCGCAAAAGCGCACCGATCATCCGCTGGCGCAGATTGATCAAGCGAATGGTATCCACTGGCTCTGACAACATCAGATCCGACCTGGTTTCCTTCCCCCAAAACTGGGTAATGGGAAGTTTTAGATAAAAAACCAGCGCTTCGAGTTCAGGCAATGAGGGGGCACGGCGCCCTTCTTCATAGGCGCGGAACAGCCCAACCTGCGCACCAATTGCATCAGCACATTCTTTAATGCTGCGGCGTTCTGCCATGCGGGCATCTCGAATCAGCAAGCCAAGTTTCTTTTCACGGATGGTAATCTGGGCGTTGTTCATGTTTCCTCTAGGTATGTCTTTACTTGAATTATAGCAGAGTGTTTAACGCCGTGAGTGCGGACTGGTGGACGCCTTCGGGGCAAAAATCTCCGCGCTGAGTTTGAAACCAGCTGCTTCAAGGCGCGGTGTGAAGTTGGGCCTGATCCCTGTGGCATGCACCTCGCCCAATACTTTTCCTTCAGTGGTAACACCGGTTTGGTTGAATTTAAATATGTCAGTTAGAACGATCACATCGCCTTCCATGCCCGCCACTTCGGTCACGGCGGTTACTTTGCGTTGGCCATCTTTAAGGCGTGTTTGCTGAACGATCAGATCCACCGCGGAAGAGACCTGTTGCCGCACCACTTTAAGCGGCAGGTCCATGCCGGCCATGAGGACAAGGGTCTCAATGCGCGAGATGGCATCGCGCGGTGTATTGGCATGAACCGTCGTTAAAGAACCGTCATGACCCGTGTTCATAGCCTGCAGCATGTCCAGCGCTTCGCCTCCGCGTACTTCACCCACCACAATGCGGTCGGGGCGCATACGCAGCGAATTCTTCACCAGTTCGCGGATGGTGACTGCGTGAAGCCCATCTGCGTTGGCGACCTTTGTTTCCATGCGCATCACATGATCCTGTTGCAGTTGCAGTTCGGCGGCATCTTCAATGGTGATGATGCGTTCATTTTCAGGAATAAAACCGGACATAACATTCAAGAGCGTTGTCTTGCCCGAGCCTGTACCGCCGGAAATGATGATATTATAACATTCAAGAGCGTTGTCTTGCCCGAGCCTGTACCGCCGGAAATGATGATATTGAAACGCGCCTTGACGCAGGCTTGTAAAAAATCCGCCATGGGTCTTGTCAACGAACCAAAGTTGATAAGATCCTCCACCTGGAGTTTATCCTTGCTGAACTTGCGGATGGTGATGGAAGGTCCATCAATTGCTACGGGGCGCACAACAGCGTTCACACGTGAGCCATCAGGCAAACGAGCATCCACAGTGGGTGAATCAGCATCTACATGCCTGCCAAGCGGCAGGATGATCCGGTCAATGATCCGCAAAACATGGTCGTCATCATCAAAGGTAACATTGGTCT
>JAIFNG010000092.1 GCA_020047815.1 Anaerolinea sp. | reverse complement strand
ATCGTTTTTGTGTAAACCCTGCCCGCTTCAAAAGCAGAAAGGTGACAATCCCTTCGGGGAATTCATGAAGCACCATGCCAATGGCTGCCAGGGTGCCAGTGAAGATGCTGACGTTGAAGGTGACAGAGTAGATAACCCCATCAATGAATGAGTGTAAGCCAATGCCAAGCATTGGGATGATGCCGATGGTAAGATCGGGGCAGTCACGTTCATTGCAGACAAAGGCGGTCAAAAAGCGATTGAAGATGTAAAGTCCCATGTACCCAGCCAACAGGTAGATGGGCGCGGTGTTGTTCATTCCAAAGGATTTTGGAATGATGTGGATGAAGGATACGGAAATCAGCACACCTGCCGCAAAGCTCATAAAATAGACAATGTTTTGATTTCCCCATTTTTCATACTTGCTGATGGTGTAAATGCCGATCGTCGTGACAATACATGCCAGGGTACTTGCCAGGATGACGGCTCCAAATGTGCTTGTGAGCATATATTTCTCCTGTTTCCCTAAATGCAAAAACAAACAGTGGACCTTGTCAGATGAGGATGATACCAATCCCTAAAGATTGACCCAGCCGATGCGAGGGGACGGGACCAAAGACGTAGTTCAAAATTTTCCTCTTTCTTTGTAACTTGTGACTTTAGAAGTATATGACTTTATTCTGCTTAACCTTATTTTAAATCGCGACTAGCACCATTATGAGCAGTGAGGACGCCGCCTTTCAGTGAACTGAGTACATAGCCTCGGTTTTCTTTTTCATCAAAAAAAGAAAGCGATCTACGTTTGCATAGACTATTGCAATTTCAAGAATAAAAAATCTTTCCTGTAAATTTGTAAATCATTATAAACAGATGGCTTTTGTATCCAGTGCATCCAATACTGTCGCACTTGCATTAGAGTGGATCAGCACTTGCATTCCAATTGGCTGGTGAGTGTGCTCTGCGATCACAGCACATTTGACCTTGAATAAAAAGAAGATGTTGCCCGCTTCGTTGCCAAGAGACTCAAAATTTCCCTGTCCTTTGGCGATGATCAAATCAGCATTGAGAAAGCGACGCCGGAATTCGGGGCTGCAATCGCTTAAGAGGGTACCAGGTGCATCCGAACCATTGTCGATGACTTCGACAATGTGATCAAGCCCTACTGTTTGAGCATCGATCAGCGTGACATCGTTAATGATGGGCGACCCGCGCACAACCACCGTAACGCGTTTTAATAAAAGTTGCTCAACCAGAAGGCGGTCAAAAGCGATCTCTCCCGCATTATCTGCAAGGTATAGGATGGATTGTGCTTCGGCAATTGCCTGTCGAAACTTTTCCAATTCTCCAAAAAAAGGTGCAGTCAAGGCTTGTTTCATTGTCTGGCGTACATCCTCTTCGGTTAGCGTGCCGGTTACACCCATGTCCATCATATTTCCGGCAATTGCCAAACGGACAGCCATCAGCAGTGGGTCTTCTGCAGCTTCGATCTGAGCTCGGAAAGCAGGTGTCAATTCCAGAGCTAGATTGTTTAATTTGTCCTTTGCCTGTCGATACGGATCATTTATGCCAGTGATCTGACGTAACTTCTTGTGGATGCGTTGCGCAATAGCAGGAGGGGATTGGTCCAGATCCATATTTCCAGCCCAGAGCAGGACATCGCGCAGTATTTGCTCATGAACTGTGGTGTCTGTGGATACCAACCTGGCTGCATCCAGCGACTGTCGTAAAATGCAGGGAATACAATCAAGGGATGTCTTCATACTTAGTCATATGCCTTGCGTGTTGCTTCGTCTGTCATTGTTTGCGCGAGAAGCGGTTCCCATTCCGCAGTGTCTTCCCATGTTCCTAAACTATTGTGGATGTCCAAATATTTTTTGGGGATGGGATGTGTGCCGACAACAACTTTCACCCCATAGCGCTTTTCGAGAAAATCCTTGAATGTGTGAATGTAGGGACAGGGCGGATAGCCCACTAACAAGCCTGTAGCCAGGTGAATGACCTCCGCTCCATTCTTCACCATCTCCTCGCCGGTGTATTCAACATTACCTCCCGGACAGCCATCGCAAGTGGTGTACCCTACCAACTCCACGTCTGAATCTGCATATTGTTGAAAAGCACCTTCCTTGTTTTTCAGCGCTCGCAGACATTTGCCGCCCGCGCACGTTCGATATCGATTGCAAATGATGATTCCGATCTTTGTTGTTTTACTCATCTCTGCTCCTTTTCGTGTTTTGATCAAATCCGACACATGCTCCAGTCACTATTTGGTGACTGGAGCATGTGATGAAAGTGCCTATCCGTGACCGTGTTCTACACTCTCAGCGCATGGAGCCGCTTCTTTCAATTTGCCGCCCAAATAATTTTCCAGCGCCTGGCGTATTGTGCCATTCGCTCCGGTGGCAGCTTTAATTCCCAACTGCTCAAAAAACTCGATGGCGCGTCCGCCCATGCCGCCGCTTAAGATCACGTTAGCTTTTTGTTCATGAATAAAACCAGGGATTTGTCCGGGTTGATGCGCCTCTGCAAATGGGTTGGCAACTCCCTGCGTGGAGGTTACCTCACCGTTTTCCATGTTTACCATAATAAAGAAGGGGGCGTGTCCAAAGTGCTGGGCTACCATGCTTTCAAGTCCATTATTATTTTCTGCTGTAATTGCGATTTTCATGCTAAGTCTCCTGATTAATTAATTTTTCAAGTTCATCCGCCATTAAATATCCTTCGATGGCGATCTCTTGTGATTTTACACCGGGCACTTCTGCCACGGCTTTTTTGATGTCTGTTGCCAGCATTACTGCGATGGGACAGACAAACGATGAAGGACGAAAGGTATAGCGCACCTTGCCGAGCGTATCTACCCATAGGTTTTCCACCAATCGCATCCTGATCACGTCTATATTGGTTTCCGGGTCTATAACTGATTTTAACCGCTCTAAAATCGCCTGTTCCAATGAATTTTCGCTCATTTTTTCTCCAACAGTGCTGGAACGATTCGCTCCCAAATAGCTGAGATGGCGATACTTGATGGAGCTTGGGGATTGAAGACTGTCACCGCTTCGCCTGCTACCATTGCGCTGGCTACCGTCAAATCGAATGGAATTCTGCCTACGGTTTCGATTCCGCTCTCTTTACAAAACGCTTCGATCTCATTCGCGCCTGCGGGATAGATGTCTGCTTTGTTGATGCAGACCATTGCCTGTACACCGAAATGTTTGACCGTTTGTAAAACGCGATGCATGTCGTGAACTCCCGCCACTGTCGGTTCGGCGACGATCAATGCCAGGCTGGCGCCGGATACTGCCGAGATGACTGGACAGCCGATGCCAGGCGGGCCATCCACGATAACCAGTTCGCGGTTTTCATCCAAGGCTTGCAGGCGGGCGCGTTGTTTGACCAGAGTTACCAATTTGCCAGAGTTTTCCTGGCCGGGGTACAGGTTTGCATGGTACAACGGACCGAAACGGCTTTCGGAAAAATAAAAATTTCCAGCGATCTGTTCATGCATGCTAATACTTGTGTTGGGGCATTGATAGACGCAAGACGCGCACCCATCACAAGCGATGGGATCAATCAGGTATAAACCGTCAATGTAGTTAATGGCATCGAAACGGCATATAGCCTGACATTCGCCGCAGAAAGAGCAAGACTCTTGATCGATCACTGCCACTTTCCCCCCCTTGAAATCCTGCTGTTCCAATAAGCGGGGTTGCAGAACTAGTTCCAAATTAGCGGCGTCCACATCTGCATCTGCCAGAATGACTTTATTTGCCATCTGGCCTTGCGCAGCAAGATGGGAGAATGCGGCGGTGACGCTGGTTTTTCCAGTTCCACCTTTGCCGCTGAGAATGATTAACTGTTTCATTTGGCAACCCTTGCTGTAATGCTTTCGAGTAGGGCGCGGAAAATTTGCAGGTATTCAGGCGCGGCATCGACCAGGGTTTTGCCGCTTGCAATTGCTTCCGCGAAGTGTCGCTCCATTGGGATTCTCAAAAGGATGGGTAGATCCGCTTCGTCGCAGTAGGTTTCGACAGAGTTGTCGCCAATCCCGTCGCGGTTGACCACAACTCCGGCGGGGATTCCCAGCTCGCGGGTGATACCGACTACTTGTTTCAGGTCATGCAAACCAAAGGGTGTTGGCTCTGTCACCAACAGTATAAAATCTGCGCCGCGCATGGTCTCAACTACCGGGCAGGATGCCCCAGGTGGTGCATCGCGAATCTCAATATCAAATACTGGGTCTGGGTCCCATTTTTTTAACTCGCGGATAATTGGCACCGCCATCGGTTCTCCGACGTTCATCACGCCCTGGGTAAAATTAATGCCTGTAGCCGTCTTTCCACCTTCCAGCACGCCCATCACGTCCAGCCGCTCACTGATGGCTTTTTCAGGGCAGATCAGTGTGCAACTACCGCAACCGTGACATAGTTCGGGAAATATCAACGTTTTTTTAGCGATGACAGCAATGGCGTGAAATTCACAGACTTCTGCGCATTTGCCACAGTGGGTACAAAGCGCCTCGTCCACCACCGGCAGTTGGATGCCGACTTCCTTACGAATGTCCAGCGCCGGAATTAGAAAGAGCGCTGCGTTGGGTGCCTCTACATCGCAATCCATAAAGCGGACGGATGATGCTTCCTGGGCACTTAGTGCAAGGCTTGTGGCGACAGTGGTTTTTCCTGTGCCGCCTTTTCCGCTGGCTACGACGATTCGCATTAGTGAGCTGCTCCGTGATGGCCTGCGTGAGTGGCGGTATCAGCTTTACTTAGTTTGCCAGCCTTGAACAGCGCAAGTACTTCGGCCGCGGTCAGGGTTTCTCCTGATGGCGCAAGGTACATTTCTATCCCGGCAGGGGAGAGAGTGTCGAAGGCATTGGGTCCGTAAGCTCCGCTGATTACGACCTGTGCGCCAAGCTTGCCAATGAACTGAGATGCTTGCACACCCGCTCCACCCGAAGCAGAAAGCGCTGGGTTTTCATGGCATGTCCATAAATTTGTTTCACTATCAACTATACAAAATGCAGCAGCGCGTCCAAAGCGCGGGTCGAAGGGGGCTTCTAGTCTATTGCCAGAAATAGAAATTGCGATTTTCATGAACGATGGTTTCCTTTTATTATGGTCAGGAAAGGGAGATGGCATTTTGTCTCCCTTTCATTGTATGTACCTCTTTATCCCCTATTCCTTGTTGATTTTATCCAACCGTTCTGCCAGGCGCTCAATGGCAGATTGCAGGTTATCGAGCTGGGTACCAATCCAGGAATTTCCCTGGCTGGTAGATGAGCCCAGCCCGCGTCCGCCCATTCCTCGACCACCGCCTCGCCCCATACCTCGTCCTGTTCCGCGTCCAATTTCCGAACCCCCCTGTCCGCTGCAATTTCCCAACCCGCGTCCGGTGCGGGTGCCTTGTCCATTGGGTCCTGTACCATTTCTGTTTGGCATAATTTACTCCTTTTGTATGACTTGATCAATTGTTTTTCTTGACAGCGTCGTACGCCGCTTCAAGCGCTTCTATTTCCATGCGCCGCTGGCGCAGGGCTTGTATCCACTCCGTCAGGGTTGATTCTCCTTGCGGGGTGATGGTGTACATGCGCCGCTGGGGTCCCAGGCTGTCTTCGCCCCACGAACTAACCACCAATCCAGCGGTTTCCAGTTCGCGCAATGCACGATAAAGGATACTAATGTCCATTTCTTCGGTCCTGAAGCCATACTCTTTCAACCCATCCATCAGGCTGTATCCGTATCCTTGCTCGCGGTGTAAAAGCACCAGCAGGCAAGATTCCAGGAAAAACATCTTGCGTCTGCCGCCACCACGACCTTGTCCAAAACCTTGTCCTCTGGGCATAGTAATTCTCCTTTGTCTATAGTCTATCTCACTATAGACAAAAAGTCAATAGATAAAAATTAAAATAGTATGAGATTGTGCTATTTGGGGACAGTTCTGTTAGATTTGAATATCTGCAGGAATAATCTGAAAGGCGGCATCCATATGGCTCCCCAAAGCACCATTAATTCGTTCCAAAAAGTGCTGCTGGGTGCGGGTCTGCCACGAAAGCGGCTGAGCAGGGCGTCGAATGTATTTCCAAGCAAGTTTCCGAAGGTGATCATGCGCAGGTAGGTCATGATGTCGTTGGCAGTTCTTTCCCCGTAATAGGATGTCATCCGCTGCCAAACGGCTGGGTCGGGATTGCAATGTGATTCGGCATAGTGTTGGGCGAATGTCAGGGCAATCACTTCGGTTTCAGGGAAAGCTCCCAGATCAAGCGCCATCAATTTTTGCAGTTCGGTTTCCGAGATGCCAGCTGCCAATGCAGCCCGGCTGTGTCCATAAGAACAGTAGCGGCATCCATTAACACTGGTGACAACCATCATGATCTTCTCGGCAAAAGCCCTGCTGACCCGTCCACTACGTGCTGCTCTGCGCAAGCAAAAATATTGATTACATCGGCAGTAAAGGTGCGCGGGTTGTAAATGCGCTTATTAAAAATCACAGTGCTCAATTAGGTTTCCTTTTTATTTTGTCCGAATATTGTTCCATCCATAAATGAAAATGGAACAATATTCGAACCAGGGATGTCTTTTCTCTTAATTTTTTTGTCTGATGACTGTGTTTATTGGTTATGTAGCCAGTTCAAAGCCTCAGCCTCTGATTTGAAGTAGCGGACTGGGTGGGCGTAATAGCTTTCTGAGATTTCCAGAATGGCTGGGTCTATGTCAGCTCCAAAGATAGCTGTAATGGGCATCATCGGACGAAATTGCTGAAGGTGACGTGAACATTCTTCGCTTGTTGAGCCAGTCAGGTCAATCAGTAGTTTGCCTCGATAATTGTTCAGGAAGTTGGCAAGGGATTGCACATCACTGGGTTGAAATGCAGCTGTGTGACGACAGCGCATAACACCTTTTTCCACCGGGGTGATAGTAAACGATGTACTCATTAGAACCTCCTTTTCAGATATGAGAAGAGTCATTGGAGAGTAACCTTTGGGGCCATACCGGGCCTCCAATAAAATGCGTTTTCCTATATATTTATCTTGAAAAATGACGTTCAGTGGGATTGTCCCGGACATCCATGGGACAGAGCATTAGCAAGATGCGCGATGGAGCAGTTGAGGTATTTTTCCAATGGTGCGGCAGGTATGCTTCAAAGACCAGGCTGTCGCCGGGTTCCAGCGCATATTCCCGGTTGTCGACTGTATAGGCAATGTGACCTTCGATACAAAAGACAAATTCGCGCCCGGTATGGACGATGGGATTTTTTCCACTGTCCGCACCTGGTTTCAAGGTTACGATTAACGGTTCGGCGCCGAAATGCGGCATTCCCAATGCAAGATCTTCAATCGTACTGTGTTTGAACGCCACCTTAGCACGCTGACCGTTCTTTTGATAAATCAACTCTTTGGTCCCATTTTCTGTTGCAAAAAAATCACCGATTGGTACTTGCAGACTTTGTGCTAATTGCTGGAGAGTACTCACGCTGGGGGAGGTGCGTTCGTTTTCAATCAGGCTAAGGGTGTTGATATTTAACCCACTCATTTCTGAAAGTGACCGCATGGAAAGACCTCGCACCATCCGGATCTCGTGCAAGCGTTGACCGACACTGATCTCATCGTTTGAAATAAAACTAAACGGTCCGATGTTTTTTAGAACCTTATCTTTTTTGGGGATTAAAGTGGTTTTTCTGGTAAGCGTTTCATCTGATGACATGGAAACCTCTTTTTTATGTCGTTACTAATATTATAGTATAAAACTAACATTTAATCAATAAGATTACTAATTTAATGTGTTTAAAGCATGAATTTTATAAACCGCATATTTTGTTACAAAAAATCATAAATGATTGATGGTATGTAGCTTATGCCCGTTTAGTTCATGTTCAGGTTGGTGAGTCGATTTTGAGGGAACTAATGGAAACTTGCCATATATTTATTACATTTGTCATATCAGGGGTGATAAATGGCACTACCGCGCAAGGGATTACATCAATATACTATGGCAAGTTGTTGCAAACAATTGCAAACTAATGCAAATAGTAAACAAAATATGGACAACCTCCTAACTGCAAAACAAGTTCAAGATTTACTTAACGTAGACCGTACCACGATCTATCGGATGCTTAAAGATGGGCGTTTGACAGGTGTGAAAGTCGGTCAACATTGGCGTTTTCCGGCACGTGAAGTAAATGATATTCTGACGGGCACTACTTCGAGGGTAAATGAATTGGAAGGCCCATTGCCCAAGAACATACTGCCTTTGCATTGTGTGCAGCCTATGCAGGATGTGTTTGCCGAAGTCGCCGAAGTTGGTGTTGTAACAGCGGATAAGGATGGTATTGCCCTGACGCGTGTTAGTAATTCATGTGATTTCTGTAAACTGATTATGGGAAGTGATGAGGGACGGGCGGCTTGCAGCGAATCATGGACCAAACTTGTCAACCAGGAAAAGACAGCTCCAGAATTTACAACCTGCCATGCCGGTTTGCAATATGCACGCGCCCGCATTGAAGTACAAAGCGAGCTGATCGCCATTTTGATCGCTGGTCAGTTCTATGTGGAAGAGCCTGATCCTCAGGAGGAAAAGGAACGAATTCAAGCCCTTGCCCAAAAATATCATATCAGCGAAGACCTGCTTCTTCAGGCATCAAGGCAGATCTCTGCGCTCGATGGGCGGAAGCTTTCGAAGATCAGCGGGTGGCTGGAGCGTGTTGCCACCACTTTTGAACAGATCAGTTCTGAACGTGTCAACCTTATGGGTCGTTTACGGCAAATCGCCGAGATGAGTGCACTAAACTAACAAACCTTAAAGGAGAATAAAATGTCTTTCAATTTTGATCAGGAACTCGATTGTAGTGGTCTTGCGTGCCCAATGCCGATTTTGAAAACCAAGAAGGCGGTGGATGGCTTGCAGATTGGACAAGTGCTTAAAATGATCGCGACCGACCCGGGCTCATTACCCGACATCCAGGCGTGGACTTCCAAGACCGGTCATGAACTGGTTGGGCATGAAGAAGATTCCGGGAAGTTTACCTTCTACATCAAGAGAGCCAAATAAAAAACCTGCCGTTTTCGGCAGGTTTTTTATTTGGCTGTAATCAGCTAAAGGTGACTGAAGTTGTCTTAAATAATTCTAGAAGGAACCACATTTCGTCAAAGAGTGTGCTGAAGCAACCAATGTATTAGTTTATTAAGGAGAAAAAATGGCAAAACGAATGGCAATCATCTCATTGCATGGCAGTCTGGATGCGGGTTATCCACCTCTCATTCTCGCTACTGCGGCTGTTGCTATGGACATGGAAGTGGCAATATTCTTTACTTTTTATGGCTTGGAAATCATAAAAAAAGGTAACGCCGATAAATTGCAAGTCTCACCGATAGCGAATCCGGCCATGCCTCAGCCAATCCCTGGCATTTCTGTTCCTAATATCATAGGTGTATTACCTGGTATGACTGCGGTCGCCACCGGTATGATGAATGGATGGATGAAAAAGGCTAATGTTGCCAAGCTCAGTGAGCTACTTGAAATAGCCATTGAAAGCGGAGTGCGCATCATCGCCTGCCAGATGAGCATGGACGTGATGGGTATTAAAAAAGAAGACCTGATTGATGGTGTTGAGGTCGCAGGCGCCGCGGCATTCATTGAATTTGCCGCTGACGATGCGATTGCCCTTACTTTCTAAAAAAATAGGAGATATTCAAATGGCTGACGAAAAAATTCTTATTGTAATGACCAGCGGACCAGACACTCCGCGCCGCTGTGCCACTCCCTTCTTCTTCGCCACGCTCGCTGCGGCGATGGAGTACGAAGTAACCATGTTCTTCACAATTGATGGCACTCTCCTGCTTAAAAAGGGGATGGCTGAAACCGTATTCCCCAAAGCGGGCGGAAAACCGGTCAGCGGCTTCATTCAGGATGCGATGGATGCAGGCGTAAAATTCACCGCTTGTACTGCCTCCACTGAACTTCACGACCTTAAACCTGAGGACTTGATCGACGGCATCAAGATGGTTGGCGGCGCTTATATGTGGCAGCTGGCTGAAGACGCCAAGACCACAATGACCTTCTAATAATAAAAGGAGTTGAATATGACTGAAGTTAGAGGATGTAACCTTCCCGACGACCTGTATTACCTGATTGATAAACACGTCTGGGCAAAACCAATGGAAGACGGAATTATTCGCATAGGGATGACGGCTGTTGCTGCCAAACTGGCTGGTTCCAATCTGGCGGGTGTCACCGTCAAAGCAAAAAATATTGGACAGGAAATCATGCAGGGAAAAAGTGTAGCCACCGTGGAGAGCAGCAAGTTCGTTGGCCCCGTACCTGCACCGGTAACCGGGACCTTGCTGCGGGGTAATGAAAAATTAGCCGCTGACCCAAACTTTGTTTCGCGTGATCCTTATGGTGAAGGCTGGATCGCTGAGATCAAACCTGCTAATTGGGATGCCGATAAAGGTTCCCTTGCCACTGGCGCAGATGGCATTGCTGCCTACCAAGCCAAGTTGGAAGCCGATAATATTTCCTGTTCCTAAATTGCCATTCCAGCCAAGGTAATAGTTGAAATTATTTGGAGGAGAACATGCCCGAAGAAACGATTAAAAAAAATCTTGTTGATAAGGGAGTTTCAAGACGTGATTTCTTGAAATTAAGCGGTTTATTAGCCGCTGCCATGGGAATGCAACTTCCGCCATTGCAGGAGAGCGGATTACCCATGTCTCTAGGCACACCAGTACGCGGTGCACAAACAGAGCATGCGATTTTACATGCGCTTGAGACCAAAATGCGGCTGCCAGTCATTTGGCTTGAATTTCAGGATTGCACTGGTTGCACTGAAGCTGTCTCTCGCAGTGTCTCACCCAGTCTGACGAATCTGGTTCTCAATACCCTCACAATTGAATACCACGAAACCCTCTCTGCGGCGGCAGGTTATCAAGTGGAGCAGGCGAAGCAAGAAGCCATGAAAAAGTATGCCGGGCAATATATCCTTGTTGTGGAGGGTAGTATCCCCTTGGCGAATGATGGCGCATATTGTGTCATTGGTGGACGTACGGCTCTTGAGCATTTAAAGGAAGCGGCGTCTGGCGCGGCAGCAATTATTGCAGTAGGTAATTGTGCTGCTTATGGTGGACTTCCAAAAGCCAAGCCGAATCCAACTGATGCCAAGGGTGTTTGGGAGATCATCACGGACAAGCCTGTTGTCAATATATCGGGTTGTCCTGCGATCCCCGAAGCCACCACTGGCACGATTGCTCACTTTGCCATTTTCGGAACTTTGCCTGAACTTGATAACCTTAATCGCCCCAAGACTTTCTATGGTAAGACCGTTCATGATCGTTGTTTGCGCCGTCCATTCTACGAAGCTGGAAAGTTTGCGCTTTCTTTCGATGATGAAGGCGCTCGGGAAGGTCACTGCTTATATAAGTTGGGTTGCAAGGGACCGACAACCTACAATGCCTGCGCATCCATTAAATGGGATCAAGGCCTGTCATTCCCCGTTCAATCAGGGCATCCATGTCTTGGCTGCTCCGAACCGAATTTCTGGGATGGTGGCGGGTTCTACCAGGGTCAGTCTGCCCCGTTAGATCGCCCAACGGTCGCAGCGGTTGGTGCTGCCGTGGGCGCGGGTGCAGCGCTGGGAATTGGCGCAGCACTTGTCAATCAGTCCAGGAAGAAAGCTAAAAAAGGAGGTTCATAATGAACTCGCAAGCAGTTTTGGAATTTGCGCGTGGTCCATTCTTCTATTTTGCATTGCTGTTCATGCTGTTTGGGCTGGCGTTTCGCCTTTTTAGCGTGATAAGCCTTGGTTGGAGCAGGGACCGAGTCTCCCCGATGGGAAGCAAAACCAAAGGTGTAGTTGTTACCTTTTTAAAAGCCTTCCTGATCTGGCCATTTATTCCCTGGGTCAAAAATACATTCAATCGCAACCCGTTGATCTACATCGGCGGTGGTCTATTCCATCTCAGCCTGTTCGTTGTCATTATTTTGGGCACCCCCCACATGCTGGTTTGGAAGAGTCTGATCGGTTTTGGTTGGGCAACCCTGCCTTTGCCAATTGTGGATTGGATGTCCGCCATTGGAATTATCGCCATGGTGATTTTACTGATCAATCGGCGTATTCATCCTGTACTAAAATTGATCTCTGGTCCTGCCGAATTCTTTGCATGGCTGTTCGTGTTCCTGCCAATGCTGACTGGATACATGATGACCCATCATATTGGCGGTTCTTATGAAGCGCTGTATGCCCGTCACATGATTACCGTGGACGTGCTAATGATCTGGATTCCATTGAGCCGAATTTCCCACTTTGTGTTCTACTTCTTTTCGCGCGCCATTCATGGACAAGAATTTGGTAAGCGCGGCGTGGCTGTGTAGGAGGTGAATGATGATGTCTACAACTGAAAAAGCAATGGAAGCCTTCGTCCATGAAACAGGGGGCTGGGTGGCGGCGCAATTGGAGGCCTGTACACGCTGCGGTATGTGTGCTGAAGCCTGTCATTTCTACCAGGCAACTGGCAATCCTGAGTATGCGCCTGTTTGGAAGATGGAGCTCTTGCGTCGCGCTTATGAACAACGGTTCACAATTATTGGTGGTGTAAAAGCCACTTTGGGTTTGGACAAACGCGTGACTGACGAAGACCTCGCTCACTGGAGTGATTTAAACTACGAAGCCTGCACCGTTTGTAATAAATGCTCGATGGTTTGCCCAATGGGTATTGATATCGGTTCATTGTTGCATGGAATGCGCGCTGGTCTTGCTGCGGCGGAAGTCATTCCTGCTGATTTGGCTGCTGCGGTGACCAAGCAGGTCAATGAAGGAAGCCCGCTGGGTATGACTGACACCGTGTGGGATCAACGCCTCGAATGGGTTGCTGATGAATGGGAAGTTGAAATTCCACGGGACGTGAAGGGCGCAACTACGATGGTTGTATTCTCCTCCATCGAGGTGATGAAATTCCCTGCCAACGTTGCTGCGATTGCAAAAATCCTTAACAAAGCTGGCGAAAAATGGACAGTAAGCAGTAAGGCGCGTGAAATCGTCAATTTTGGTTTCTACGAAGGCAGCGAAGAACACACGAAATTATTCCTTAACCGTGTTCTTGATGGCGCGAAGGATTTGGGGGTTAAGCGCATTGTAGTGACTGAGTGTGGACATGCTTATGATGCCCTTCGGTGGCATGCCGCCAATTGGATTCCTGAAGCCAGCAATTTTGATGTCATTCATATCACTGGTGTGTTGGGCGAATTGGTGGGTAGCGGGCGGATCAAGATCAAACCGGGATTCTTCGATAATGGCGGCAAGATCACCTTCCATGATGCATGTAAGATTCAGCGCAAGGGCGGGCATATTCAGGAGCCGCGCGATATCCTCAAGGTTCTGGCTCCCAATTCGTTTACCGAAATGACCCCTAACCGTGAAGAGTCTGTTTGTTGTGGTGGCGGTGGCGGCGTGATCGCGGTCAAAGCCGCTGACCCTGTCCGCTATGCCTCGTTTGAGTTGAAAATTGATCAGGTGAATGCAGTCGGCGCGAAGACGGTTTCAATGACCTGTTCCAACTGCCGCCTGCAATTTACAGACAGTGTTGACCATTTCAAGTTGGATTGGAAAGTCGCTGGACTGTCTCAGATGGTAGCTGACGCGTTGGAAGAGTAGGAGATAACTCATGGCACAAAGAATTGTTGTTGACCCAATTACCCGCATTGAAGGACATCTGCGCATTGAGGCCGAACTGGATGCAGAGAACAAAATCAGCAAGGCGTATTCCGCAGGCACGATGGTGCGGGGTATTGAAATCATTTTGAAAGGGCGTGACCCACGCGACGCCTGGGCATTTGCCCAGCGCACCTGCGGTGTCTGTACCACTGTCCACTCATTTGCGTCCATCCGCTCGGTGGAAGATGCTTTGGGAATTCAAATCCCGAAAGCTGCCAACCTGATTCGTAACATGATGATTGCCCAGCAATACGTTCACGATCATGTTATGCATTTTTACCACTTGCATGCCCTGGATTGGGTGGACGTTGTCAATGCGCTGCAGGCAGACCCTGTCCAGACCTCTGCCATTCAGCAGAGTATCTCACCTTGGGCGAATTCTTCTCCAGCTTATTTCAAGGATGTTCAAAGCAAGGTAAAAGGTATTGCCGAAAGCGGACAACTCTCTATTTTCGCAAACGCCTATTGGGGTCACCCCGCTTACAAACTGCCGCCTGAGGTTAATTTACTGGCAGTGGCGCATTATCTTGAAGCATTGGAAGCACAAAAAACCTTCACCAAGATTCACACTATTTTCGGCGGCAAGAATCCGCACCCCAATTTTGTGGTTGGCGGCGTACCCATGCCCATTGACCTGAACAGCGATACTGCTCTCAATGCCGAACGCCTGTCCATCATCAAAGATAGCATCGACCGCATGATCCAATTTGTAAATCAGGTCTATATTCCCGACCTGTTGGCAATTGCACCCTATTACCTGGAATATGCCGGATTGGGTGAGGGGCTCGGAAACTTCCTAACCTGGGGCGAACTACCCGACACTGACATCAAAGACACCTCGAAATTCGTTGTGCCGCGCGGCGTCATAGTTAATCGAGACCTGACCCACATCGAGGAGCCTAATCCTAACGACTTCGACATGATGAAGGAATATATTGCTCATTCGTGGTACGAGCAGAGCGTTGGTGACAAGGAAGGCTTGCATCCATTCAAGGGTGAGACCAAGTTCAACTTTACCGGACCCAAGCCGCCTTATGAACAACTGGAAGTAGAACAGAAGTATTCCTGGCTAAAATCTCCACGTTGGGCAGACACCCCAATGGAGGTTGGTCCTTTGGCACGCGTTCTTGTCATGTATGCCAGTGGTCACAAGCAAACTCAGGACTTGACTAACTTTGTCCTTAAACAACTTGACGCGCCTCTTGAGGCCGTGTTCTCAACACTTGGTCGCACTGCAGCCCGCGGTATTGAAACAGTTGTCTTTGCAGATGAAATGCTAAAGAGCTATACTGATCTGATTGACACCATCAAGGCTGGCGATACCCGGACATTCAACGGCGAAAAATGGGAGCCGACCACATGGCCCTCTCACGCAGAAGGTTTCGGCTTCATGGAGGCCCCACGCGGTGCACTCGGACACTGGGTTGTGATTGAGGACGGCAAGATCGAGAACTACCAGATGGTCGTTCCGACTACCTGGAACGCTTCCCCGCGGGACCACAAGGAACAGGCTGGCGCGTATGAAATGTCCCTGGTTGGCACTCCGCTTGCCGTGCCTGATCAGCCGCTGGAGATCCTGCGAACCATCCACTCGTTTGACCCGTGTATGGCATGCGCCATCCACATGGTGGACGCCGACGGGAATGACCTCGGTGAGGTTGCGACTGGCTTGAATGTTTGTATAAGCTAGTAAACATAAACGGAAAAAGCGACCTCCGCTCTAAAAAAACGGAGGTCGTATTCTCTTATTGGTAACATACTTATGAATTCATCAACTCCTAAAAAAACTTCAATTATAAAAACTTTCGCCCCCGGCTGGTTTGCCTCTGTCATGGGTACTGGCGTAATTGTTATCGCGCTCTTTGTTTTTCACAGCGTATTTCCATTTGCTAAAGTGCTGGAGAGCTTCTTCCTATTCGTTTCCATTATTCTCTTTTTGATTCTCGTCGTGCCATGGACTTTGCGCTGGTTTTTATATCCAGCGGATGTGCGCAATGATTTAATGCACCCTGTATCTGGAGCATTCTTCCCAACCATGCCTATTTCCCTGTTGGTAATTGGCATTGCCTTGGAGAAGGCCGGCGTTGGCTTGGTGGCAGAAGACATTCTTTGGAATATTCTGCAGACCTTGTGGGTCTTAGGCTCGACTGGAATCTTGATTTTTGCGTTGACCATCCTCAACGACTTCTTTCATAAAACAGACGTGCAGTGGGAAACCTCTACACTCGGCTGGTTGATTCCTCCTGTTTCGGCGTTGTTGGTACCCGTATTAGGCATCAGCCTCGCGGTACATTTTCAAGGAACAACTTGGGGCGCGGTCAACTTGATTGCCAGTCTCATTTTCACAGGGTTTGGCAGTATTTTGTTTATCTTTGTCATGTCTCTGGTGTTCATCCGCTATATTTTTCATCCCATGCCGCCTGCACATCTCGCGCCAACCATGTGGGTTGGAATTGCTCCAACTTCCATTCTGACCATTCTTGTGTTAAAGTTTGTCAAACCTCTGGCGTTATTTTTTCAGGCGACTCCTGAGATTGAACTGACCTTGAATTTTCTTTCAAAGCCGTTAGGCGTGATGTTGTGGGGGTTTGCGTTATTTTGGTTATTGCTGGCAATTATCGTCACATTGGGCGTTCATCAAAAATTATCTCTGCCTTTTGCACTTAGTTGGTGGGCGTTTGTCTTCCCTGTAGGCGCTTTTACTGTTTCTACTGGCGTTTTGAATCAGGCGATACCCCTGGCGATTTTCCAGTGGGTCGGAATATCCATGCTAATATTTCTTTTGATCCTTTGGCTGGTCGTGATTGTTAACACGTTAATCGGTGTCTGGCGTGGAAGTATTTTTGGGCCGCACACATCCCCAAAACGCTGATATGATTTGGGGATGATTTACCCTTATTTTATGGAGACTGGCATGGATTCTGTCAACACGGGAAGAAAAATTGTAATGGGATTGGGGAACACACTCAACAAAGATGAAGGACTTGGGGTTCATGCACTTGATCGCCTTGAGAAGAAAATCGCTTCCCTCGCCCCCGATTTGGAATTTGTTGACGGCGGTGCTCTGGGTTTGAATTTGCTGCCCTGGGTCGAAGAAGCCTCTCATTTGCTGGTATTGGATTCTGTTGTTTCACGCTTTTCCCTGCCTGGTCAGGTGATGGAACTGGCCAAGGATGAGATCCCACTTTACCGTAATATCAAAATGTCTGACCACCAGATCACTTTTCAGGAAGTGCTTGGGATTGCCAAAATTCGCAGCCATTATCCCGAATATCTGCATCTGGTCGGCGCACAGCCGGTGGATATGAATATTGGCTACGGGATGAGCCAGGAAATTGAATCTGTCATCCCTCAGATTTTGGAAAGAGCCGAACGGGTTTTACGTGAATGGGGATTGATCGCCGGGTAATTGGCTTACCAAACCAAAGGATCACAAAACATGAATTACTATTTTCTCGACAAAGTTTCCTGGGAACACAGCCAGTCGCTATATCATGCCGCTGCATATTTGGGACATGAAGCGGTATTCATTCTCAGACCCGCCACGCCCTATGTCTGTATCGGTTTTCATCAGGACGCCGAACAGGAAATTGATCTGGATTTTACAAATATCAACAATATTCCTGTGTTTCGTCGTGAAGTTGGCGGCGGCGCGGTTTATCTCGATAGTGGTCAGTTGTTCTATCAACTCATCCTCCGCAGGGACAATCCACAGGTTCCAGAGGATAAGGATGCAATTTATCGCAAATTCCTAATGCCAGTAGTGGAAACCTACCGTGAATTTGGTGTCAATGCCGAATATAAACCTGTCAATGATATCATCGCAAACGGGCGCAAGGTTTCTGGTAATGGTGCAGCTGAAATCAACGATATGATTATCATCGTTGGAAATTTTATCCTCGATTTTAATTATGAGATGATGAGTAAGAGCTTGCGCGTACCGGATGAAAAATTCCGTGATAAGGTGTTTAAGACTTTGCAGGAAAATCTCAGTACCATGCTGCGTGAGACGGGTTCTCTGCCAGACATAAGACAATTGGGGGACGCACTTATCAGACGGTATGAAATCATCCTTGGAGCGATGGACCTGAAGACCGAACCTGATGCCGATCTGGTTGCCAAAGCGGAGGAACTGCAAATCGAGCGCCATACCAATGAATGGTTATTTGCCAATGACCGCCGACGCCCCGAAGCACGGCAGGTAAAAATCCGTGAAGGCGTTTATGTCATCCAAAATATGCTCAAGGTTCCAGGTGGATTGATTCGCGCCACAGCTGTTAACGAAGACGGCATTCTGCGCGATGTACATTTTTCAGGCGATTTTTTCTTTTATCCCGCTGCAGACCTGCCAAAACTCGAATTTGCGCTAAGCGGAATACCTGCGCAAAGTGAAGCCATTACAAAAGCTATTGAATCCTTTTATGAATGTAATTCCATTGAGTCTCCAGGCGTTCAACCGATGGATTTTGCCCGCGGATTAATCCCTGGATAAAGAAAACAACCATGCATGAATTGCCGATTACAGAGTCTTTATTAAAAATTGCCCTTCAACATGCGGAAAAGGCAAATGCCAGGCGCATTACGGATTTGCATATTGTGATGGGTGAACTCGCCACGATGGTGGATGATTCGATCCAATTCTACTGGGAGATCATCGCTAAAGACACAATTGCAGAAAAGGCTATTTTGCACTTCCGCCGCGTGCCTGCTGAATTGCAGTGCATGACCTGTTTTGAAAAATATCACCCCACCGACAAGGAACTGGTTTGCCCCAATTGTCATAGTGTCGGCGCAAAGATCATTAAAGGCGAAGAATTCTCACTTGATGCTATCGATGTGGAATGATCAACCTAAAGGCAGGTTAACAAAGTAACACGGAAATTTCTCCCTAACTATCATCCTTTTGGAGCCTCCATGACCCAACGTGTATCAATCGTCGAAAATATTCTCAATGCCAATGACCGTTTGGCGGAAGAAAATCGCACCCGTATTCAATCAGCGGGTGTGTTTTCCATCAACATCATGGCTTCACCTGGTGCGGGCAAGACCTCACTGATCGAACAAACCCTGTCTCGCCTGAATGGTAAATTACGCGTCGCCACCATAGATGGCGACATTGCCACTTCCATAGATGCCGACCGCGCAGCTGCGGCTGGTGCGCAAGCAGCGATCCAAATTAATACAGGCGGAGACTGCCATCTCGATGCAGTCATGTTGCATGGCGCGCTGGAACAGCTTGACCTTACCCTGTTCGACTTGCTTATTGTCGAGAATGTGGGCAACCTTGTTTGCCCCGCCAGTTTTAAACTTGGTACACACAAATCAGTGCTGGTAGCCTCTGTTCCCGAGGGTGATGACAAACCTTATAAATATCCAGGCATGTATCGCGGTGTGGATGCATTGGTCATAAACAAGATCGATCTCCTCCCATATGTCACCTTTCGTATGGATTATTTTGAGCGTGGCGTGCAAGTTCTTAACCCTGGGGTTTCCACCTTCCCGCTCTCCTGCCGCACCGGCGAAGGCCTGGATGCGTGGGTCGATTGGCTTACTGACAACGCCAAATAATAAAATGCAAGGACTGTGTGTTCATATCACAGGTATTGTCCAGGGGGTCGGCTTTCGACCCTTTATTTACAATCTAGCCACGCGCCATAAACTCAAGGGTTGGGTCAAGAATACTTCTGCTGGTGTTGAAATTGAAGTGGATGGGGAAAGGGATGTTCTGGAATTATTTGTACACCAAATAAAAGAGGAGGCTCCCACTCTTTCTCGCATTGATGAATTCTCAGCATCCTTCCGACGCGCCCATGGATTTACTGACTTTGATATTCTTCATTCTGAATCAGTTGAAGGCGCCTTCCAGCCGATCTCACCGGATGTCTCGACCTGCCCAGACTGTTTGCAGGAACTCTTCGATCCAAATGACCGCCGCTTTCGCTATCCATTCATCAATTGCACCAATTGTGGACCACGTTTCACCATTATCAATGATATTCCGTATGACCGTTCCAAAACAACGATGGCACATTTCCGGATGTGCCCTGATTGCGAACGCGAATATAAAGACCCAACGGATAGAAGATTTCATGCCCAGCCTGTGGCTTGTCCCGTTTGTGGGCCGCAAGTAACATTTGAACGTTTGAATGTTGAAACGTTGGCTGGTTTGGAGGATGCATTAGTCGAAACACGGAATGCCCTGAAAAAAGGTGAGATTGTTGCCATTAAAGGACTTGGTGGATTTCATTTGGCATGTGACGCGACCAATGAGCAGGCCGTCACCGAACTTCGTACCCGCAAACTCCGTGTTGATAAACCTTTCGCATTGATGATGCCGGATATTGCAACCATCGGACAGCATTGTCTTCTCAACGACGATGAACGTGAGTTGCTTCAATCCTCTGCGCGCCCGATCGTCTTGCTCAAAAAAAAACCAAGATCAACCATCGTCGAGGAAGTTTCGCCCCGACAGGGTTGGCTCGGTGTCATGCTTCCGTATACGCCGCTGCATTATCTGCTGTTCACTGACAGCGGTTCACAAATTACGGCGCTTGTTATGACAAGCGGTAATCTAACTGAGGAGCCCATCGCCATCAACAATAACGATGCGCGCCAAAGACTCTCCAGGCTTGCCGACGCGTTTTTGATGCACAACCGGGATATTCATATTCGTTGTGATGATTCAGTGATGAGAGTGGTGGATGCTGAATTGTTAATGGAGGATGATCGTGAGTCACCATCCATTGTCCACCGTCCATCCTCTGTTTACCCGATCCGTCGTTCTCGTGGCTACTCACCATTTCCAGTGAAATTATCCTGGGATGTGCCCCAAATTCTAGCGGCTGGCTCAGAGTTGAAGAATACATTTTGTATCACGAATAAAAATTATGCGTTTTTGAGTCATCATATTGGGGACATGGAAAACTACGAAACATTAAAATCCTTCGAACAGGGTGTCCAGCATTTTGAGCGATTATTCCGTGTCAAGCCGGAAGCCATTGCCTGTGACATGCATCCCAATTACCTGGCTACTCGTTATGCACTTGCACGTGCCGAAAGTGAAAACCTTCCGGTGTTCAACATTCAACACCACCATGCGCATGTCGCTGCTTGCATGGCAGAGCATGGATTGGACGGCTCACATCCGGTGATTGGTGTTTCGTTCGATGGGACAGGTTATGGCGAAGATGGCGCAATTTGGGGCGGCGAGATTTTGGTGGCAGATTATATGTCGTTTCAAAGGGCGTTTCATCTTGAATATTTTCCATTGCCAGGTGGGGATGCTGCGATCAAGAAGCCTGCCCGGACTGCACTGGCTTTATTGTGGCATCTCGGCTTGGAATGGGACGAGCGGCTTGACTCGGTTGCTGAATTTTGTACCCAGGATCTAGTTGTTTTGCGGGCACAGTTGGAGAGAAAAATCAATACTCCAATGACTTCTTCGATGGGACGATTATTTGATGCAGCGGCTGCTTTGACAGGGGTGCGGCAGAAGGTCAATTACGAGGGACAGGCTGCAATCGAGTTCGAAGCGCTGGCGGATTCGGCTGAAAAAGGAAAATATACCTTTGGGCTGGGGCAGGGAAAGGTGGAAACTCATACCGCTGTTGAATCGTTGGTAAAGGACGTAATGGCGGGAGTCCACCCTTCAATAATTTCAGCCCGTTTCCATAACGGTCTGGCTGAAATGGTGCGGGAAACGTGCTTGAAAATTAAATCTGATACTGGGATTAACGAAGTTGTATTATCGGGCGGGGTCTGGCAAAACATCACCCTGCTGCAAAAGGTCATGCGGCTTTTGACGGCCTCTGGTTTAATTGTATATATTCATCAAGAAGTGCCTGCGAATGACGGCGGCCTGTCCTTGGGACAAGCGGTCATCGCGGCAACAAGAATGAGAGGATAAAATGTGTTTAGGCGTACCTGGAAAAATTGTTGAAAAATATGAAAAGGGTGGGTTGCACATGGCGAGAGTGGATTTCGGCGGAATTTTCCGTGAAGCTTGTTTGGATTATGTGGAAAATGCTGAGATCGGGGATTATTGCGTGATCCATGTTGGATTTGCGATCAGTGTGTTGAGCGAATCGGATGCGATGGAAACGCTCGAGTTGCTGAGGCAGATCGGCAGCGTTGAAGAAGAGCTGGGGGAACCCGTGCAAAGTATTCCGCGCTACCAACCATGAAATACATCGACGAATATCGCAGCGCACCCCTGGTAAAAGGTGTCATAGAAGAGATTCGCCGTTCTGTGACGCGCCCATGGACGTTAATGGAAATATGCGGTGGGCAAACCCACGCAATAGTCCGCCACGGCATTGACCAACTGCTCCCACCGGAAATTGAATTGGTTCACGGGCCAGGCTGTCCGGTGTGTGTGACACCCCTGGAGTTGATCGACAAGGCGCTGGCAATTGCATCCCAGCCAAATGTTATTTTCTGTTCATATGGCGACATGTTGCGTGTGCCTGGTTCTGGACGCGACTTGTTCTCGGTCAAAGCGCAGGGAGGTGATGTGCGTGTTGTCTATTCGCCACTGGATGCCGTGGCGCTGGCTGAGAAAAATCCTGATAAACAAGTTGTTTTTTTTGCGATTGGATTTGAGACCACCGCGCCGCCGAATGTGATGAGCGTGATCCATGCCCAGCGCCTCGGGTTGAAAAATTTCTCTGTGTTGGTTTCACATGTACGCGTGCCGCCTGCCATGAAGGCAATTTTGGGCTCCCCGCATAACCGTGTGCAGGGGTTTTTACTTGCGGGACATGTTAACGCAGTGATGGGGTATCACGAATATTTTCCGTTGTTGGATGAATTCAAAATTCCAATGGTAGTGACAGGCTTTGAGCCGCTTGATATTGTGCAGGGGATTTTAACAACTGTACAATTACTCGAAGCAGGAAAAATTGAAATTGCAAATGCCTACCAGCGCGCAGTGACACTGGAGGGCTTGGTGCCTGCACAGAACGCGATTCGAAAAGTCTTTATGGAATGTGACCGAACCTGGCGCGGCATTGGCATGATCGCCATGAGCGGGTGGTGTCTGCGCCCCGAATTTGATCAATTTAACGCCGAAAAGCGTTTTAATGTGGGCGACATTCACACGCAGGAATCATCACTTTGCATCGCAGGACAAATCCTGCAGGGTCTGAAGAAACCGCATGATTGCCCCGCATTTGGCAGGGAATGCACGACTGAAAACCCACTTGGAGCAACGATGGTTTCGTCAGAAGGTGCGTGCGCTGCATATTACAAATATGGGCGTTAGGAAGTTTGGCTTGGGTTGGCTTGTTCCTGCCTGGCATTCCCCTGTGGAGATCATATGACTGACAAAACAATAAATATTGAAGGTGCAGTTTGTACGCCGCCGCTTCCGCATGGTGAACAGATCGTCATGGGACACGGTGCGGGTGGACGTATGAGTCACCAGTTGATCCAAAAAGCATTTATGTCTGCCTTTGATAATCCTGCCTTGCGTGCGGGGGATGATGCCGCACGGCTCGAATCAGACCTGCATGTAAATCTGGCCATCAGTACCGATGCGCACGTGGTTTTTCCCCTGTTCTTCCCTGGCGGAGATATTGGAAAACTGGCGGTCTGTGGTACGGTCAACGATGTGGCAATGCTGGGTGCAAGACCGCTCTACTTGACTGCAGGATTTATTCTTGAAGAAGGCTTGCCGATTGAAATGCTCAAACTTATTGTGGCTTCCATGAAGGATGCCGCCGAAGAAGCGGGTGTGCATATTGTGGCTGGTGACACGAAGGTTGTGCAGAAAGGCAAGGCTGACGGCTTATACATTACCACTGCAGGCGTTGGTGTGATTCGGGAAGGTGTAAATATTGGGGGGGCGCAGGCTAAAGTTGGTGACATCATCATATTATCTGGTTCGATCGGTGATCACGGCATTGCTGTTTTAGGAGCCCGCGGTGAATTGGGTTTTGAGTCTGGCATTCAGAGTGATGTGGCTCCGCTTAATCATTTGATCGCTGCCATGCTGGCTGTCAGCAATAATGTTCATGTGTTACGTGATCCCACTCGGGGTGGACTGGCTACTACGTTAAACGAAATTGCCGTGCAATCCAATATTGGTATATCGTTGAATGAGCAGTCCATTCCCATCCATCCTGAGGTTAATGCGGCGTGCGAAATGTTGGGCTTTGATGCCTTATACGTAGCAAATGAGGGCAAACTGGTGGCAATTGTTGCAGCAGATGATGCAGAGAAAATTCTTGCTGTGATGAAGCAGACACATTACGGTGAAGGCGCTGTCATAATTGGCGAAGTTACCGCCGAACCGAAATCACGTGTGTTACTTAAGACAGCGTTGGGTAGCACCCGAATCGTGGACATGCTGGCAGGAGAAATGCTGCCGAGAATTTGCTGATCTCCATCATCCCTGCATCCTTGCACCAGCTTTGAGAGATGGGGAGGATTGGGGTGATGGCATGGTACGCTTGAAAATTACGGAGTCCTGAAGTTTCACTTTTGTGCTCCAGAAAAATTTTATCTTGGAGGAACCATGAGTAATACACAGGAATTTAAGATTGGCGCTGATTTATTTTCCATACCCGCAGATCGATTCTATGGGCGCGACAATCACATGTGGGCATTGTATGACCATGTCACAGGCTATGCGACCATTGGCATGGACTCACTTGGCCTTGCCTCACTGGGTGACCTTGCGTACGTCTCTCTGCTGCCTGTTGGCACCAAAGTAGAGCGCGGCGAATCGCTTGGTACACTTGAAGCGGCGAAAATGACGGGAGATTTGACATCGCCCATCAGCGGCGAAATTGTCGAACGCAACGATCTAACTGTCCGCAACCCCGCTCTTGTTAATCAGGAAACTTACACCAATGGCTGGCTGGTGGTCATAAAACCAAGTGACTGGGAACATGAATCTAAACAAATGGTTTCGGTGGTTGAACTGCCCGATTGGGTTGATGCGGAACTTGTTCGGTACCGGCAGCAAGGTTGGATAGACTAATGGAACTGCGCTTAATCATCCAGGACAATGTTACTGCTTCGTTTGGTCTTAGCGCTGATGAAGTGATCGGTGAACGGGTTGGTTCGGGTGAGTCCGTTCCCACCCTGCGCCTATACACCTATCGATCCCACTGCGGGCTGGTTGGACGTTTTCAAAATATCCAAAACGAACTGCGCCTTGATTTTTGTAAAGAGAATCATATCGCTGTTAATCGTCGTCCCACCGGCGGCGGCGCGATCATCATGGGCGACGGACAGTTGGGACTGGCGCTCATGTTGCCGGGGCAGGCAGAAGACACCTACAGCCGCGCGCGTGATCTGATGCTGACACTCTCAGAAGGCATTATCAAAGGGCTGAATGAACTTGGTGTGAATGCCCAGTTTTATAATAAGAACGATATTCTCGTCAATGGAAAAAAGATTGTTGGTACGGGCATTCATCGCGCCCACTCTGGCAGTCTGCTATTTCATGCCAGTATATTGGTTGATTTGGACGTAAAACTGATGCTCCAAGTGCTTAACACGCCGTTGGAAAAAATCTCCGACAAGCAGATCGCAGCCATCAGTGAAAGGCTGACAAATGTGCGCCATGAATTGGGACGCGATGTTCCAGTGGATGAAGTTCGCCAGGCGATTGCGCGAAATTACGCAACCACTCTCGGTGTTGAGATGATTTCTGGAACCTATACAGCGGACGAACTTCAGGCGATTGAAAAAGTTGAAAAAGAGAAATATCTTAACGACGAGTGGATTTTCCAGACTTCATCGGTGGAAGATAAATTCGGCGGTGCCAAATTTAAGACCCCTGTAGGCCTGCTCGATATTCGGGTGGCGCTGGCAGGCGGAACTCTCAAATCCGCTTACATTGGGGGTGACTTCTTCGCCGAAGAATCAGCTGTCGCCGAGTTGGAATCCGCAATGCGCTGGCATTCGAGCCAACCTGAAAAAATTTCCGCCACGCTGGCGAAGGTGTATCAGCGTCGTGAAAAAGATTTCAATGGCCTGCCGCTGGAAGCCATTCAGCAGACCACGCTCAAAGCCATCACCAATGCCCAGCTTGTGGAAATACACAGGTCCGCCAATCCCTATGACCCTGCCGCTTAATTCCGAAATCATCTTCCATACACCAGGCTTTCGCGGTTACAAAACTGATGAACACGACAATCGGGGTGCAGTGGAATATGTCTCGGTAAGTGTTACAGGTACAACTTGTGCACTGCACTGCGACCATTGCGATACGAAAGTCTTGCGCGGCATGACGGACTTGCGGCGCTTTGACGGCTCGTTGTTTGATATGTGTGAATCGTTGGCGGAGGGTGGTACGCGCGGCGTGTTAATATCGGGTGGCAGTGATTTGCGTGGACGGGTTCCCCTGCTGCCGTACATCGCTGATCTTAAACGCGTTCGCATGGAGTTGGGGATTTCTGTCCGTGTACATGTTGGATTGCCCGACGAAGAAACCTGTGCTGCACTTGGAGAAATTGGCCTTGACGGTGCGATGATCGACATCATAGGTCACTCGAGCACCATTCGCGAGGTCTATCATCTTGATGCCGATCCTGAAGATTATGAAGATGCGCTTTCGTGGCTGGAGAAATACAAGGTTCCGATGGTGCCGCATATTATTCTGGGCTTGCATTACGGAAAAATGCTTGGTGAAGATCGCGCCCTGGAGATGATAGTCCGTCACCCTCCGAAATTGCTGGCACTGGTGGTCTTGATGTCCATCTCGAAGACCGCGATGGCAAAGGTCAACCCGCCGACACTTAGGGAGATTGGCGCATTCTTTCAGAAGACTCGCGGGCAACTCCCGTTCACTCCAGTAATGTTGGGATGTGCTCGTCCCATGGGAGGAATGAAAGTTGAGATTGACCGTTTGGCGGTGGATTCTGGTTTTAATGGGATCGCCTTTCCAGCCAACGGTATTGTTGAATACGCACGCCAGGCTGGGCTGCACCCGCAGTTCGTTAATGCCTGCTGTGGGGTTACCTGGTAGATAAAATTCATTTCATGTCATGACGAGGCGAATACCAATCCAGCCAGTTTGATCTCCCAGTCCAAAGAAAGTCCACTGGGCGAAAAAAAGCATCCTCGTAATGAAATTTAGGAGTAAACATGGCAAAAGTTACCATACCTGTAAGTGAACAAGCGGAACAATTTCAGATCAGTCCTGATTATGTCCGTATTAGCATGGCAGCGGCGATTGAACTCGGATTAAAGCCGGGACGTATTGAGCGCGCCTCTTGCGATTGCATCAATCTGCTGCAAAATTATCCTGAAGGTTGTTATGCAAATTGCACCTATTGTGGGTTGGCGCGGGAAAGACCTGGCTTGCCCGAGGATAATACCTTTATCCGCGTGGGTTGGCCGCTGTATTCAACCGACTTGATCGCTGAAAGGATCGCCATCCGCGAGGCAAAAAAGGAAGTCGGGCGCGTGTGTGTTTCGCAGGTGCAGGATCACCGTGCCAATGAAGATATGATGGAGATTATTCGCCGTGTGCGCTTAAAAGCCCCTCAAGTTCCGGTTGCAGCATTGGTCAGCGCAACCCTGTTGAATGAGGCGAAACTGCTGGAGATCCGCGCTGCTGGTGTGGATATTATCGGTATAGGTCTGGATGGTGCGACAGAGGAAATTTTTGATGAGGCGCGTGGCAAAAAGACTCGGGGTCCGCACAAATGGGATTACCACTGGGAGATTATCCGCATGGCACGCAAATTATTTGGACCCATGAATGTCAATTGTCACATAATCGTTGGGCTGGGTGAAACAGACCGCGACCTTTTTAATTTATTCCTTCAATTGCGAAATGAACAAATCGCAGGTTATCTATTTGCGTTCAACCCTGAGCCAGGAACAGCCACACAGGATCTGCCGCGTCAACCCATATATCGTCATCGCCGCGTACAACTGATCAAGTATTTGATCGAAAATTATGAATTATCCCCGGCGGCCATCACCTATGATGCTGCAGGCGGGCTATTAAAGTTAGATGCCCCCCTTGCTATGCTGGATGAAGCCATAAACTCAGGCCTGCCATTCATGACCAATGGTTGTCCCGACCGCCATGGTGTGATGGCATGTAACCGTCCTTATGGTTCGTATCGCCCCAGTGAAGAATATCGTGATTATCCCTTTGTACCAACTGCAGAGGATGTTAGAGTCATCCGTGAACAGATGTGTCTGGATGAAGTTTGGGCAGCGTAGAAATTTCCAATTCCATGAAACCAATCCGGTTAATTAACCTGGGAGCTGTTCCATCGTGGCAGACCCAGGCTGTTTACCACGCCCTTGCGAAGCGTATGGATGATCAGGCTCAAGACACGATTGTGATCTGCCAGCCGACAGAGCCCTATCTTTGCCTGGGGTATCATCAGGTATTTGATAGTATTTTTGATTCCGTAGAATGTTCACGGCGCGGACTGCCGGTATATCGTCGACGATTGGGCGGCGGTGCAACTTATCTGGATAAGAACCAGATTTTTTACCAGTGTATTTTTCATCATATCCACATGCCTGCCATGCTGAAGGACATATTCACATTTTCATTGAATTCACCCATTGCCGCGTTGCGGGGTTTGGGTCTGGATGCCAGCCTCCATGATATAAACGAAATTGAGATCCAGGGGCGACGGATCGCGGGGACAGGCGGGGGAAGAATTGGTGAGGCGACGGTTGTGGTCGGGAACATCCTTTTCGATTTTGATTATGAAGCCATGACAGCGGTCTGGCATATACCCTGGGATTCCTTCCGATCACTGGCGCAGAGAGCATTGCGCCAGCATATCATCACAATTAAAGATTTGTCGCTGACCATAAGCATGGATCAGATGACTGAGTTGTTGATTTCGGCATATTCCAGGTCCATGAAACGGCCGCTGGAGATGGGAATGCTCACCCCTGGGGAAATGCAAGCTGCTGAAGAGGAAGCGGGTGAAATGACCTCTCTGGAATATCTGGAACTGCATAAGACGGATGTCAAATCCGAGCCGATGCGAAAATTGAAAATTTCAGCACGGGCATATATTATTTATGATGAAGTCTGCCATGGTAAATATGATGTGGAAGGTAGTTTTTGGATCAATGAAGATATCATTCAATCTGCCATTTTGCGATCCAAGCCTGAACGGGAATGGCACTCCATTGAACAAAAATTATGTGGGAGATCCATCAAGGATTGGAAGAATGACCTTGAGAAATATTCCTCCAAATAGAAAAATTTAAAATCCATCTCCATTGTCAATCGCATCTAAAACACTTTTTTTAACAACTTCGGTTTATCAACTCCTCTTTTTGGAATAAATTTAACTTTAAATTACTCGGTATCCTACGATATTTGTCGTAATTCTTTCTCAATTGGAATTATAAAAAAACAACTTTTGTTAAATCTAAGCGTATATCTTCAAGGATATTGATATTTATCCGAAAAGTAATAAACTTTAACAAAATACTATCGCAGGAGAAATAACATGAACAAACATGGTCGTACACAGCTTGCGCTTGGCGTGATCCTAATTTTGCTTGGCGCCTGGTTTCTGGCAGATAAAAGCCTGCCCGCGTTTCACTCGTTTTTTGATCAATACACCCAATTCCCCTTCAACATGGTTCTGATCGGCGGCGGGATCTTCATTTTCGGACTGGTCCTTGGACAGCCCGGCATGTCTGTCCCTGCGGCAATTGTCGCCGGTATCGGCGGTATCTTCTATTATCAGGAAATGGCAAATGATTACGCTTCCTGGTCTTACATGTGGACGCTCATCCCTGGTTTTGTAGGAGTTGGATCCATCCTCGCAGGTCTGCTGGGCGACAGAACCGCGCACAATATCAAGCGTGGACTGAACATGATGGTGATCAGTGCCGTGTTGTTCCTGGTCTTTTCGTCCTTCCTCGGCGGATGGACTCTGCTTGGAAGCTATGGTCCTGCAATTCTGTTGATCCTGCTGGGTGTTTGGGTGCTTGGCAGCGGTTTGTACCGCTCCCTGCGCAACAAAAGGGAGGAATAGAATGCGCAGCAATCAATTGTTCTGGGGTGTCATCCTGTTGCTGGCGGGTGGGCTTATGCTCGCCAATGAAATGGGCATCGAACTTCCCAATGGCATGTCGCTGATGGAACTCTTATGGCCTCTGGCACTGATGCTGGGCGGCATCTGGGTGCTGATCGGTGTTTTCTTTCGCGGCAAGGTCAAATTGGAAAATGCATCCATTGACCTGCAGGGTGCAAGTGCAGCATCGCTCAAGATCAAACATGGTGCGGGTGAGTTGAGACTTCACAGCGGGGCGAATTCGAACGAACTGGCGCATGGTTCCTTCGTTGGCGGCCTGGATCAAAAAGCGGCTCGCCATGCTGACAGACTTGAGGTGCGTATGAAGCCTGCAAAGGATGTCATGGATTTTCCGTTCCTGGGTCCGCGCGCCCAGCTCGATTGGGACGTGGCGCTTAATCCACAAGTTCCGATCGCGCTGACATTGAATGTCGGCGCCAATAAAGCCATGCTGGACCTGCGCGATCTGAATTTGACCGATTTAAAAATGGAAACCGGCGCCAGTGATACGCAGGTGACGCTCCCTGCTCGTGGACGCTATGGAGCAGATTTTGACCTGGGTGCTGCCTCGTTGGCAGTGACTGTGCCTGATGGCTTGTCTGCCCGGATCCGGGCCTCGATCGGTGCGGCAAGTTTGGCGGTGGATGAAGCCCGTTTTCCGCGAAACGGTGGTTATTATCAATCACCTGATTTTGACTCAGCCCTGAATGCGGTGGATATGACCATTGATGCAGGTGCCGCTTCGATCAAAATAAAATAGGAGGATGATGTGAAAAGGTTTGATCCACGAATTATATTTGGGATATTACTCATTGCAGGCGGCGGGCTGGCGCTTGCGCAAACCATGGGACTGCTCGATAATGCCTCGGATATTTTCTGGGGAGGGGCATTCCTTGCAGCAGGGCTGATTTTTCTTACCCTGCTTTTGGGCGGACATTGGTGGGCGTCTTTCCCCGGGTTTACGCTGGCTGCCCTTGGCGCCTTGATCCTGCTTCCAGAATCACTCGATCAATTTGGCGGGGCGCTTTTTCTGGGAGGCATCGCGCTCTCTTTCTGGGTTGTGTATTTCACCAGCCGCACCGAACGCTGGTGGGCACTTATCCCTGCGGGTGTGTTGACCGCTCTTGCCGTGATGATCGTAGTCGCAGAGCGTTATGAAGAATATGGCGGCGCGGTGTTTCTGGGCGGCATTGGTCTTTCCTTTTTTGCGGTGTATATCACTGACCGTGCAGGACGCTGGTGGGCGCTGATCCCCGGCGGGGTGTTGGTTACTCTGGCTGGTATGACCATTGCCGCGGAACGGGTTGGTGAGTTCCAAACAGCAGGCCTTTTCTTCCTGGGTCTCGCGCTCACATTTTTGTTGGTCGCCCTGCTGGCAGGCATGAACTGGGCGTATTGGCCTGCTCTGGTTCTGGGCATAATGGGCTTTTTGGGTATTGCATCGCTTTTGAATATCGCCAACTACCTCTGGGCTGTTGTATTGATCGGGGCTGGCGCATTTATGTTGATTCGGTATTTCTTAAATAAATAACATAAGCTTTCTTTATGAAAGAATACATCCCCGTGAATTCACGGGGATGTATTCTTGTTACATACCTGCCCTCAGCAAGTTATTCTTGTTCTCCGATGACTTCCACATCCGGGAAGAATTGATGGATGGTTCCCTCCACCCAACCGTGCAGCGTGGATGGCAATAGCGGACAATTCAAACACGCGCCTCCCAACTTAACTTTTAATTGCTTGCCGTTGAATGACACAAATTCCACGTTACCTCCATGGAATTGTTCAACATACGCACTGATCTTATCAAGCAGACCGCGCAATTGTGTTTCTCGATCGGTTGATTCTGGTGCAACCATGGCTTGCTCCTTTTTATGATTTCTGGTTGGAATTTAAAAGCGACTGAACCTGGGCATGTGTGGTTTCCCAACGGGGTGAAACAACCCGCGCGAGGCGGTCCATGATAACCTTCCCGGTTTCGGGAGAGTCGTTGGATAATTTTAACAGATCATTTCTTCGTATTCGAATTGCTTCGACCTGGGTTTCGCTCACGATGCTTGAAGTGTAGCACGGACTCCCAACCACTGCCGACCAGCCAAATACATCACCATCACGCAGGCGCGTTAAAATGATCGATGGTCCATCGTAGGGTTTATACCGAATTGCAACCTCGCCCGAAATCAGTAGATATAAATAGATTGCGGGAGCGCCTTGTTCGATGATCACTGTCTCCGGGGGACATGCGAATTGCTCAAAGAGGGGCTTCAGTAAGGCTGTTTGAGCAGGGTCAATGTCGTGAAAGAGCGGGATGCTGGGAAGGGTTTCAAGCATTTGTTTTATATTAATCAACGTCTGAACAACTTTCCAGTACCAAACATCCTAAACTCAGTGACATACTTCCCATTTTTGTCTGACGTGTTCCTGGTCGGGTATACTTTGTAAAGCATAATTATTCTTTGCCCTGCATCTTAATAATATGTGATAATGGAAAAAAATGGATCTGTCCTTTTTTGAGATGCTCTTTCAGGGTCGGAATAAGCCCGCAGTTTTGAAGTCAATTCTCAAAGACGGGTTGTTTCCACGGTTTGAAAATGGGTATTTGGATCACGACGGCTTGTCTTAACTGGAAAGTCCCGCATCTGGTTTCATAAATGAGAAAGATGGCGGTAGTACCTGATAAACTCTTTTCTGCTCCTTGCGGGCAAAGATAATTTGGATGTGAGAATGACTTTAACCACTCGACCTTCCCCGCTCCGTTTTTATGGCATGTTGATGATTGGCTTGGGCCTCATCGCGATCGGGATCATGCTCTTCATGCTTTTGAGCCATGCTGCTGCTTCACCTGAAGAGTTTTCAACTGTTCCTGTTGAAGTGGATTTTGCCGCCCCCGAGTTGACTTTGATCGATCTTTCAGGAAGTTCTGTATCCTTGGATGATTATGCTGGAAGCGTAATACTCGTCAATCTATGGGCTACCTGGTGCCCCCCATGCAAGGAGGAAATGCCGGCATTGCAGAACTTTTACGAAAACCATCAGGCAGATGGTTTCGTGCTGATCGGAATTGACCAGGAGGAGTCGCTTGCTGTTGTGCAGCCGTTTGTTGCAGAGTTTGGCTTGACGTTCCCTATCTGGCTGGATGAGGATTATCAGGCTCAGCGAAAGTTCAATACCATGAGTCTGCCAAGTTCGTTTGTGATTGACCGCACTGGAAGAGTGCGTCTGACATGGGTTGGCGCTGTTTCGGAAGGTTTCCTCGAAAAATATGTGACCCAATTAATTAAGGAGTAAAACATGGATATAATTTTAAATTGGAAAGGCAAAATGGCTTTTGAAGGGGTAGGCGATTCTGGATTCACGCAAAGAATGGATACCGATGCAGCGGGCGGAGAAAATACCGGCGCACGTCCGATGGAATTTATTGCACTTGGGCTTGCCGGTTGTACTGCCATGGACGTTATTTCCATCATGCAAAAGAAAAAACAACCCATTGCCGATTTTCAGGTCCAAGTCCATGCACAGCGGGCGGATGAACATCCGAAGGTGTTTACCGGCGCGGTGATCGAATACCGGGTTACGGGCCGGGATGTGGACGAATCTTCTTTACTTCGCGCCATCGAGCTCTCGGCAGAGAAATATTGTCCTGCGCAGGCGATGCTCAGCAAGGCTTTCCCCATGCAGTTGGTTTACAAGATTTTTGATGAGGATGGAGAAACCCTGCTCAAGCAGGGTGAGTACAAGGGTAAACCGGCAGATTGATCAGGCGTTTTTAATTTTGGCGCGCAAGGGCATATGCATTCGGATGCTTTCAGAATGCTATAATCTGAGTCAGGTTAATACCACAAAAAGGAGCAATAATTATGGCTCATAAAAAGATTCCCATGGAACATGACAAGAAGATAGCCCTTGTTGCGCATGATAATAAAAAACGTGACCTGGTGGAATGGGCAAAATTCAACCGTGATCTGTTGGCACATCATCAGGTATTTGCAACAGGTACTACGGGAAAAATTCTGGAGCACGAGCTTGGCTTCAAGATTGTCAGACTAAAGAGTGGTCCCCTTGGGGGTGATCAGCAGATTGGCGCCAAGATCGTTGACAATAAGATAGATTTTCTTATCTTTTTCTGGGATCCGCTGGAGCCACAGCCACACGATCCCGATGTCAAGGCGCTCTTGCGCATGGCGGTTGTGTGGAACATACCCATTGCCTGTAATCGTGCCTCAGCAGACTTCATGATCTCCTCTCCATTGATGGATGGTGAATACGACCGCCTTGTCCCTGATTATGACAGTTACATGACACGTAAAGTGGACCTGGGTGAAAATTCCATTTAGTTGAACAACCATCAAACCTTGTATCACGAATTAAATTATCACATCAGGACTTCAGAAATTCAAATATTTCCGAAGCGTATTCAAAAAATTTGAGGAACCAATGAATCCAGTGATCGATGTATTAATGAAGCGAAAATCAATGCGTGCATACGAACAGAAAGAGATCGAAGCCGAGATAAAGGCCGAGATCCTGAAAGCAACATTGCGCGCACCCACTGCCGGGAATATGATGTTGTATTCGATCGTGGACGTGACCGACCAAAAAATAAAAGACAAGCTGGCCGTCACCTGTGACGACCAGCCTTTTATTGCGCGGGCGCCAATGGTATGGTTGTTTCTGGCTGATTATCAACGCTGGTTCGATTACTTTGTAGCCTCGGATGTGCAGGCGTTGTGCAGGGAGGGAAAGATCGAAATGCGCAAACCGGAAGAGGGTGACCTTTTCCTGGCTTGTTCAGATGCCTTGATCGCTGCACAGAACGCTGTCATCGCAGCTGAATCGTTCGGAATTGGCTCCTGCTACATCGGTGACATTATGGAACAATACGAGACTCACAGGGAACTGTTCAATCTGCCGCAGTATGTATTTCCAATCAGCATGGTTGTGTTTGGCTACCCCACCCGGCAGCAGAAGGATCGAAAATACACATCACGCTTCGACCAAAAATTTATCGTCTTTGAGAATCAATACCGAAGGCTTGGCAGGGAGGATTTCGATGAAATGTTCCGTGAAACAGAAAGCCAGATGACGCCGAAGGAGGGTATAGCCAACTTTGGGCAAGCCATGTACACGCGGAAATTCAGTTCGGATTTTTCGGTCGAGATGAGCCGCTCGGTACGGGCGATATTGAAGGGCTGGATGAAGGGTGGGTAACCGCGTAAGAGATCTGGGGATTAAGCCTGGCATCCTGCCGACTGGCAGGTGGAATGCGATCACGGATATCGCAGGGATCATGGTTGGACACGTCACCTTGATCGAAGGGGATGATATCCGCACAGGCTTGACCGCCATCCTTCCGCATGCTGGCAATATGTATCAGGATAAAGTCCCTGCCGGCGTATCAGTTGGAAATGGATTTGGCAAGTTGATGGGGTCAACGCAGATCGAAGAACTCGGTGAAATAGAAACGCCGGTCATTTTAACAAATACCCTTGCCGTGCCCTGTGCCGCAGAAGCATTGATCGACTGGACACTCGAACAGTCAGGCAATGAAAATGTGCTTAGTGTTAATCCTGTGGTGGGTGAAACCAATGATGGGTTATTGAACAATATTCGCAGCAGCCGGGCTGCCCTAACCAGGGAACTGGGGATGCGCGCGCTCAAGACCGCAAAATCAGGTCCGGTCCCGGAGGGATGCGTTGGCGCCGGCACAGGGACGGTCTGTTTTGGTTGGAAAGGCGGAATTGGAACAAGTTCCCGCCAGCTTCCTGTCAGTCTTGGCGGATATGTCGTTGGCGTATTGGTTCAATCAAATTTTGGTGGTGTATTGCAAATGGATGGGATTCCCGTTGGCAAAAGACTGGGACAATATTATTTGAAGGCAGAGTTGGAGACTGACTCAGCCGACGGCTCGGTCATGATCGTCATTGCCACGGACGCGCCGTTATCAGACCGCAACCTCAAGCGTCTCGCCAATCGCGGACTCGCAGGACTGGCGAGGACAGGCGCCTCCATGAGCAATGGGTCAGGAGATTATGTTATTGCGTTTTCTACAGCGGAGGAAGTTCGCAGGACGCCTGACAGGCGCAGACAGGTGTGGTCTTATCCAGAGGTGCCAAATGGGCATCTTTCCCCATTGTTTCAAGCCTCCATTGAAGCAACAGAGGAGGCAATCTATAATTCCTTATGTCAGGCCGGGACGATGACGGGGTACAAAGGAAGGACGATCCATGCTTTGCCGCTTAATGGTTTGGCGGCGCATGAGATGGAAGGAATTAGGCGATAACATCCCTTTGCGCATGGAATATTTTTCCTTGATGGCCGCTTTGAAGGCGGCAAAATCCGGGTAGTATTTGGAATACAGACACTTCTTTTTGACAAACTTCCACAAACGTTCGCTCGAGTTCAAATTTGGCGAATAGGAAGGCAAAAAGCATAACTCAATCTACAGGCTGGCGGCTTTTTCAATCACCAGGGCACAATGCTGATAACGCGCATTATCCAGAAACAGTGTGAGTGGAGTGCCAAGTTTCAAGTTGTGCATTTTATCCAGCAGAGCACAGACACTTTCCGCTGTCATGCAGGTGTCATTGGTTACGGTGACCAATTCTTGGGTAATGGCGTTCATTGCGCCAAGCACATTGAAGCGTTGTCGTCCTGCTGGGGCTTGAGTAAAGATGCGTGTCAGAGACCAGAGAAAGCCAATGAAAGGCGCAAGTACAAAGTGAGCCGCATCGACAAAGTAAACAGCGCGGTTTCCCGCTTTTGCTTCCGCCAAACGGGGCTCGATTTCGTTTTTCAGGTAATCTGCCTGCTTTTGAGGGTCAGCTTTGGCTGGAATCATGCCTACTTAGCGACAACGGAAATGCAGTTTTTTTCAGGAACTCCGCAATTTGCGTCTCACTGCGTTTGACGCCTGTTATCAGTTCAATCTTGTTTTACGCTTCTTTGATGCTGGCTGGCGGATGCTCGCGAAAATAGGCTTCGAGAGAACTGATATGTTCACCCAGTTTGCTCTCTGAGCCAGAGTAGTTCAATTCCTTGAGTTTCTCCGTACCGCCTTGTTGGT
>JAIFNG010000009.1 GCA_020047815.1 Anaerolinea sp. | reverse complement strand
AAAATAATTTGCGCGTGTGAAGCGCGTCAGCGTCCCCGGGCGCAGCGAGTGGGATACCTGCGTATGGGCGGGCGTGGCCTCTGCTTGGGAGCAGGGCGCGACACTTGCACCGCATTGCGTTCGGTGCAGTGCAGGTGAGCATCCCTCACTGCCTGCCCTGAGCCTGTCGAAGGGTCAGGCAGCGCATTGCTAAGCCCTGGCTGAATTGAAGACTCATATTTTAATCCTGTTTCCCAACTTGAATTGCACAAAGATAAAAATTATTAAATCCACAATAAAGATGTAAAGGATAAAACCGCTATTGGCAAATGTCCATTCCTGTAAAGTTAGTAATGTTAAAGTAACGCCAATGCAAGTTGCCAACCACGGCAGTGCAATCTCCGTTTCTGGATATTTATAAGCCTTGATCATTGTAGGTAGAGCAGCCAAACCATCAGCCACGATGCTAAAGAAAATCGCGACATTGCCAACTTTTGTTACCAGCCAAAGGATCAGCCCAACTACAGATAAAAAGCCGCATGCTAAATCAAATTTTGTTAATTTCCATTCAGCATTTTTATTGGTAAAGGAAGCGATAAGAGTCAAAAGGGGCAGAAAACCAGTACTAAAAGTCATTAATGACTCTAAACCTACCCCTTGCTTTATTTGGGCTGCAAAGGCAATCATCGGAGCGATAGCCCATAACAAAAAAGAGACTCGATTAGGTTTTACTTTCCCTTTAATTGTGTCCCATATATACGCAAAAGCACCTGCTGTACCGATTAGGGTCCCAATGATTACGAAATTTTGATTTAGCATATTCCGACTTTATTATTTGATAAGCGCCCAACCAGTGCTTAAGCCGCCGTTTCACCGCCTAATGGGCTGTGGGCTGTCACCGACTAAACACCTGAATTATTTAAGGCTGCACTCGATCAATCCCAACGCCCATCGCCTGGAGGGAACCAGGGACTGCTCAGCCTTCCAACTCCTGCAAATACTTTCTTACGTCATCAGGCAGGTCTCGATTTTTTATGGTGTCCATCACCAGCCTTTTATATTCTTCCGGCGTTCCAAAAGTGTTATGGATAAATTCGCGGTTCACCAGCGTCCCTTCGCGCAGGTTCATCCATTCGAGATAATTGGAAAACTCCCAATCTTCGGGCAAAAAGACCAGTCCATCTTTCACAGGGTTGGTATGAATATAAAGGCATAGATTCAGCAAATGACTGGTATGTTGAACAAGCTTGCCCTTGAACTGTCCCTGAAACAATGCGCCCACGCGGTCAAAACGCTTGTTGATGGCTTTCGTGTAAGAGATGCTGAACTTCTGCATGGCAAGCGAGACCTTGCCCGAGACCTCCTCGCCCGAGACCTCCTCATCCAAGAATTCCGAAGTCTTTAAGACTTCGGAATTCTGAGTCTGATCGGAAGCCTGCGCCTGCTGAGCCGCCCTCACCCTCACCAAAATATGATAATGCGTTGGCATCAGGCAATACGCAAGAATTTCCACATGCTGCTGCAGGTATCTTTTAAGTCCGCGTAGAAAGTAAAGATAATTATCACGCTCGAAGAACACCGCCTGACGATTATTGCCGCGATTATAAAAGTGATAATACTGGTCTGGCAAAAAAAGGATGTCTCTGCGCGGCATGGTTAGTTAATATCTCCCATTCCTGGAAAATGGATCAGTGGGTAACTGTGTGTTTCAGCGGGAGGAAGGACAACACCATAAGGTACTTCATGCCGCATACACGGCTGTTGATCGGTGGGTGTTTTTTTTGCTATTAAGAAAGAGCGCAAGCTTATAAAAAGCCTGCGCTCTCTAACTATTTACTGTGTCGTTTTTCTCCGCTTTTCAATTTCACTTACAAGTTCATCAAGAGACTTGTTTGCAAAGATAACTTCCCGCTCTTGAGTGTAATTTCCGTAACCTTGAGTAAATTGTTTAAGAAAACGGACAGCGTCCACAACACCCAACTCTTTATAGAGCAGGTTGATTGCCTGCTGGTTAACTTCAATTAAAGGTCTGCCATCTGTAATCATTTTTCGATCTCCTGAACCAGATCAACAGGATTCAATACTCTTACCGCTAAATCTTTGACTTTTTTTGCATTTCGTAACAACTTGTCATCACAAGTACAAAAATAATCGGCATTTCCTGATTCTGCCCGAATTTGATTCGATGTGTCAAGCGGTCTTTGAATGGCGCATAAATCAAGATAGATTCTCACGCTGTTATTTTAACACCTTTTGACCTGCAAATTACCCGCCCAACGGCTTGCTTCAGCTGCCGTTTCACCGACTAAACACCTGAATTATTTAAGGCTGCACTCGATCAATCCCAACGCCCATCGTTGCGGATGATGATCAATATTATATCAACTGCCCTGCTCACGCGTACGCAAAGACGGACGGGGCTTTCATGGGTGGACATGACCACACAGCGCCCTGCCAATGTCTCATTGCCCATGAGGTACCACACACAATCCTGTTGTTTCAGCGGCTGACCCATCTCACCCAAATGATACAATTGTAAAATGATCGATTGATCAGGCACAACCCGTCATGGTTCCAACCCTGAGCTGATGTGTGATCCTTTGAGAGGTGTAAATGGCAAGTTCAAGTTTATTTACTTCAACCCGCCCCATTGTGGGCATGATCCATCTTTTACCGCTGCCGGAATCCCCTGCGTACCTGGGTAATTTGGACGCGATCTACGAACAGGCGGGGAGGGAAGCGGCAGTTCTGCAGGCGGCGGGAGTGGACGCGCTCATTGTGGAAAATTTTGGAGATGAGCCTTACCTGCCCGCCGAACTAAGTACTGCCCAGCTGGCTGTTATGGCAGGGGTCACTCGTGACATTATCCGTGCCGTCAATATCCCCGTGGGGGTCAATTGTCAGTTTAATGCTTGGCAATCCGAGGTGGCGGTGGCGCATGCCTGCCGGGCAGATTTCATTCGCGTGGAAGTTTTTGTGGATACTGTCATCATGGCTCAAGGTCAGGTTTCCCCTTGTTCCGCACAGATTCGCAGGTATCGCCAGCAGCTGGGCGCAAAAGGCGTGGCGTTATGGGCCGATATCCAGACCAAATACACCCGCAGCCTGATCCCGCAGTCCATTGAACAGTCCGCACTGGATGCTCAGGCGGCTGGAGCCGATGTGTTGATCGTCACTGGGGCAGCCACCGGTCAAGCCACGCCGCTGGAAGTGGTCGCTCAGGTGAAGAAGGTTGCAGGCATTCCGGTGGTTGTGGGCAGTGGAACCACTGCCGCCAATGCCAGCGAGGTTTTGCATATTGCGGATGGCGCCATTGTGGGCTCTGCCCTCAAGGTGGGTGGGAAAGCGGAGAATGAAGTATCCGCTGCAGCAGCCTCGGCCTTCATGGCTGCGGTTCGTGCCAGCAGGAAATGACAGTTTGGGTTATTTGCTGCGGGTCTTTTTGATGCTATTCGTATAGGTGAAAATCAGGCCTGGCGGTCTGCGCACACCGGGCACGTGAACAGGTCCGGTCCGCAATAACCTGCGGCTTGTAGATATGGCATCAGATACACAGGCCAATTAATGCAGGTCATGGAAAAGACTGCGCCGCCAATAACGGCGCAGCCAAAGGGATCTTGATGATGAACACCTACAACAAGCCGGTTAGGATCATTGAAAGACTTAATAATTTCATGCCGCCAGAGTTTGCCTCGCCGGGAGAAGGCGCAAGGTTGATCCTGAAGGGCGGACGCGTCATTGACCCCCAAAATAAGATCGACAGGCTGGCTGATATTGCCGTCCAGGGCGGGCTGATTAGCGAGGTGGCCGACAGTATGATTCCCGGCGGCAAAGATAGAGTCCTGAATTGCAGCGGCCTGGTGGTCATGCCCGGGTTGTTTGATATGCACCTGCATCTGGGGGACCTTTTTGATGTATATGAAAGTCCAATTTTCAAGGCGGCAAGGGATGGTGTCACGCTGGGGCTTTCGCCAGGCGCGGGCAATACTTTCATGGCGCCTGCACTGCTTGGCGCGGAAGTTGACCGGGGTCTCCCGCTCAATGTGGGCGTCTACCTTGGCGGGGCAGCGGTCCTGGGTACTCAGTTGGATCCCGGGGAACTGGTTGCACTGTTTAAGCGAGAGCTTGACCCTGAAGTAATGTCGCAAAAGCTGACAAGAAACTCCATCACCAACTCGACCGCGCACCTGACTGTGGGTATTAAGGACCATATGGGTCACTTCATTATGGCAGACGGGGCAATTGACTCGCTTTTTGAGATCACCTCACGGGCGGGACTGGTTTATATGTCGCACACTCAGGACCCTGAGCATGCAAAAAGAATGGCGCAGCTTTCAAAGGGCAGGCCATTCCACCTTGCCCATGCAACCGCCGCCGGCTGTGGTACCCACTCCGGCGGGGCTGAGGGAATGCGGGCTGTCCTGGCGCTGATCGATAACGAAAATATCAGCGCAGAGTTTGTATCCTCCATGCTGCTTGAAAACCGCGGCAGACGTGACGGGCTCAAGATGCATGCGAAGGCTCAGGAACTGGCGTACAAAGCCCTTCAGGATGGCAGGGTAAATATTGTTGTATCAGACGGTCAGAGCGGCGCGACCATGAAGGGCTTTGGAAATACGAGCGATAATATTCCGTGCATCTTCACCCTCGCCCGGCTTGGCGTGTTATCGCTGACTGATGCTGTTGCATCCATGACTTGCAACCCCGCGCGGCTGATGTCCAAACGGACGGGAAACCCCTTCTTTGAAAACAATCTTGGGCATCTGGCACGCGGCGCCTACGCCAATATCACTGTCGCGGACCCGCAGAGTCAAGCCGCGATCCATACCCTGGTCAACGGCACGCCAGTCGCCTTTGACGGAAATCTCGTGCGCGAAGGATTTTCAGCAGGTCGCCTGGTCAGCCGCTACGGATTTTCAAACAGATCTGGTGTTGGCGACCTGGCGCTTTATGATTGATCTGGTGTTTGTAAAAAGATTCTCCACCATAAATACATGTCATTGCGATACCTATCCCGATGATTTTTCGGGAGGGCGCACTTGCTCGTTGCCCGAAGCAATCTTCCTGTGACATGAGATTGCTTCGGCACAGACCGCCTCGCAACACTTGCACCGTACGCAAGTGCAGGTGTGACATGGGTGTCATTGCGAGCCGCCGCTCTTGCCCTGCCTTGGCACCGCCCGCCAGGGCAGGTGTGGCGGCGCGGCAATCCGCTTTTGACCAGAAAATCCCGTAAAGCAGGAGATTGCATCGGCACAAACCGCCTCCATGACGTTTGCAAGGAATGCCCCAGCCTTCAGGGCGGTTTCAACTGGAATGAAACACATAAACCAAAACGCGTCCCGGGCTTTCGCTCAAGACGCGTTCCATCCGCTCTGATCCGGGGCTGCCATCGACAGCGGGTTCGATCATCGAAAACAGCGGTCCACCTCATCCATAAACTCTTTTACATGCGCGGCAAAAACATCCCCTGAATCCTTGCGGGTATCCTTAAAGGTGCTGCCAACAATGGCCGCATCGGCGATCGAGAGCTTTTCCTTGATGGTCTCTTTCGTCATGCCAGCGGCAACAATCAATGGAAATTCGCCCATTATTTTGCGGAACTGCCGGATCTTTTCCATATCGGTATCCATCCCGGTGCCCGCTCCCGTAACGGCAATAGCGTCACAGTGTCTCATCCCGATTTCCAGGTCATCCTCAAGGCTGCGGTTCGAGAGGTATTTCTGATACTTGAACCTGACCCCGCCTATGACGGGTATCTTCTCATCCTTTCGATATCCGTCGATCACCTCCAAATATGCCTTTTCATCCTCTGGGGTCAGATGGCCGCAAACAGAGTCCAACTGCATGAACTTTGCGCCATACTGTAAGGCAAGCTCGTAACTTTTTGCGAAATTATCCAGGACATTAACGCCATAAATATAATGAGGACGCTTCACGGAAAGGTACGCGAGGGCGTTTTCGACATCGGTTACATCGCCGTAATAATCTTCGACAAGTACGGCGTCAACCTTGCATTCCGCATAAATGTCCGCCTCAATGGCAGCCATTTTTAGCCGCTCTTCGGCATTTTCACCTTTAAGATGGAGCATGGCAATGATGGGTTTTTTGCGTTTAAATATCTCAAGAAACATCTTTGTTCTCCTTTAATAATCGCCCGGTTTCAACCTCTGCCTTTTCGATCAGTCCGGCTCTTAGTTCATCCGTGAAAAGTGGATAGGGCCCAACCTGCATGGCGTTGAGTGAGGCAGCCAGGTTTGCCAGTACCACGCTCTTCAGCGGGTGCAGGCCTTCACAGAAGCCAACCATGGCCGAGCCGGTTGAACAATTGCCGCAGCCGGTGGCGTCCACATTTTTATCAAGGTTATAGGACGGGGCAAACCACGCTTTTCCATCCACGATCATATAGGCTCCTTTGATCCCCACCCTGAAAAAGCAGGGCTTTCCGAAGGCAATGATCGCCCCGATCGATTCCTCCTCGGAAGTGGTGCCAAAAAATGTGAATGACTCAGGCAGGTTGAGGGAATAAATGTCGCACTTTTTGATCAGCGCCGCGATCTCTTTTTTTACATCCGGGTTGTCAAAATCATAAGTTTGAATTTCCCACATGACCCTGGCATTGGGCGCCGCTTTGCGAATATTGTCCAGCTCTTTCCAGACAGGCTCCAGGACCCCCGACTCAAAATAGATGCCGCGTGTTTGTTCATCCGAAAATTCCCTGACGTATTCAGCCTGGATGAAGGCTTTTGGACCCCACTCTTTTTCAAATTCCCTGCCATACTTGGAGTATTCCCACCAGCGTCCATCGGCATGATAGTCGAGGATATTGTATTGTGTTCTCGGCAGGACAAATTTAACACCTTCAGTCGACAGCTTGTTCCTGCGGTAATACTCTCCAAAATATCCGTCAAAATCGGGTCCCGCCGTTGTGATGAAAAGAACATCATCGCAATACGGCTTTATGCCATTGACGGTGTAGATGGTACCGCCCAGAATTCCCTCCGCTTTACTGCCGTCGGCATAATTTATATCGTTTAAAAGTGTACAGCCTGTTACCAAATATTTCAATTCAAAGCCCTTTCATTTTCAACGTCTGACTTTTCCATTGCCAGACCCGGCGACCCTTCGCGCAGATCAGAGTTTTGCAACAAGTTCGTCGCAGAACAGGATGTTTCCATCGAGCGCGAGCTGCATTGCAAGTTCACCAATGATCGGCTTTTTGATCCTTGCCTCGGCCAGCACCTTATCGTTCCAGAAAATTTCCTGCGGGGTTCCATCAGCAATGATGTTCTTGTGTGCCATTGCAATAATGCGGTGGAAGTTGTTGACTGCAAATTCCATGTCGTGTGTGATCGTCAGCACGGTCACGCCGTCCTTTTGGAGGCGGTCGATCATTTTTGAGAGAATTTCCAGACCGTGTTTGTCCTGACCGGCGGTTGGTTCGTCCAGGATGATATATTTGGGTTTTGAAACAATGACAGCCGCGATCGTAACGAACTTTCGAACCGGAAAGGGCAGGTCATAGGGGTTGATCTTTAGGAATTTTTCAATGCCCGCAAGCTCAACCGCATAATTTACCCGTTGTTCAATTTCCTTTTCTGAAAACTTGAAATAGCGGGGCATGTATTCAATTTCAGCTCTGACCGTCTGATTGAATATCTGGTCGTCCGGGTTTTGGAAAACATAGCCAACCGATTTCGCGATCGTGGCGGTTGTTTTATCCTTCGTATTGACCCCATCGATGATTACGTCACCCGAGCTCGGCTTATTAAGACCGTTCATCATCTTGACGGCTGTTGTTTTTCCTGCGCCGTTCTGACCGACAATGGCCACACGCTCGCCGTCTTTGATGGTAACGCTGATGTTTTCAAGCGCCACATACCCATTCGGATATGTGAAACTTGCGTTATTAATTTCAATGGACATTGTCTTCCCTCCGCTTCTTTACCTGCGCTGTCGCTTCAGACAGCGTAATGGGAATTACCGCCAGCGGTTTACCTGCCTTTTGCATCTCATGTCCGAAAATCGCCACCTGGGGCATCATCGCGCCGGCCTCCATGATCTGGGCATTGCCAAGTATTTCGTGGGTCGGCCCGGCAAAGGCGATGCCGCCCTCTTTCATGACGATGATCTCATCGCAGTATTCCGCGATCATATCGATCTTATGTTCGACGAGCAATATTGTTTTATCAGAGCGTTTGAGTGTTTTGATGATCTCAAAAACATCCTCGGTGCCTTCCGGGTCAAGCTGCGAGGTGGGTTCGTCGATGATCAACATTTCTGTGTCCATCGAGATGATGGACGCAAAGGCCACCCGCTGGCGTTGACCTCCGGAAAGCTCATTGGGATTATTGGTGATGAGCTCCTCGATCTTAAGCAGTTTGCAGACGTTCATGACCTTCTCGATGATCTCTTCTTTGGGAACGCCGAGGTTCTCGAGTCCCATGGCCACTTCCTCAAAAACGGTCGGTTTTATGCCGCTGATCTGGGTAAACGGATTCTCGAACACATAGCCAATTTGCGCTGAAAGCTCACCCAGGTCCCAGTCACGGATGTCGATCCCGTTCACAATTGCATCGCCCTTGAGCTTGCCTTTATAGAAATGTGGGATCAAACCGCGGATAAGGTTGCAAAGCGTGGTTTTCCCGCCGCCGTTTTCACCAATGATCCCGTAGAATTTGCCGGGATTGAATGTGTACGTTATATCCTTCAGCGCAAAGTCCCTGGTGAAGGGGTATTTATAAGTAACATTTTTGAGTTCTATTTTTGCCATGGAAATCTCCACTGTTTTACTTCGCGGCGGCTTTTATTTCTCGAAACCGATGCGCTTACATGGATCTTGTTCATCATGCCAGGAGCTTTAAGACGAATGGGTACAATTTATACACAATGGTACCAGCCAGCCAGACCCACGCAGCCATGCTGAAGATCTTTTCACTCTGAGTGGCGGGCGCAAGCTCGCGCAGGAAGGTGTGCTTGCGCTGGACAGAGAACGCGCGCGCATCCATCGCGATCGCTTTTTGTTCCGTGCTCGCAATGGCTGCCAGGATCAATGGTCCAAGAGTCGGGAAAAAGGCTTTGGCGCGCACCAGGATGTTTCCGTCTGTTTCAATTCCCCTGGATTTTTGGCTCTCCAGAATGGTAACGGAGGCTTTTTTGAGGTCGACGATATTCTGCATGGATGCGAGCATAATGAATGAAGTCTCATGCGAAACCCCCTTTTGTTCGAAGGCGTACATCAGATCACGCATCGGAGTTGTTGTAAAGAATAAAAGGAGAGTGCCCGAAAAACCGAGGATGAAGCTGATCGTGTCCCAGCCCCTGATAAAGGATTCCAGGTACCACTGCCAGCCAAAGATGCTGATCAAAGGGGTGACATTCCCTGTCCTCATCCCGATCTGTCGAATGAATGTGACAAAGATGATAATGATCAGGCAAAGCCTGCCAAAGAGGGTGATGAATTCCTTGAACTTGCCGGTCAGAGCCGCCACCAGACAAAGGACCAGGCATAGAGGTATTCCATAACGGTAATCCCTCATGACCAGCGTGGAAAAAGCAAGCGCAAAACAGACACTGAGCTTGGTCAGGGGATTGAGGTCAATCCAGAGATTACCCGCCTTTTGATATTCCCTGAAGCTGTTGATAAATCCTGTATCCATGGGGACTCCTTTGATCGATCGATCTTCAATAAAAAAATAAGCCGTGTTTGTTTCGCGTTGAACATTGCAGGAGGAAGACGCTGCGGGTTTACGAGCAATGACGGAAACGAGAGATGGCGGGCTTCGATCTCTTAACCCTTCTCCAGAGCAGCATTCAGGCGCTAAACAAGGACAAAATAAGAGTATACGGATAAGCGCATACTCTTATTTTACTGGATTAGCAATATTATTACGGTTGTTCTTTCGCTTCCCGGCGCGGCAATACGTTTTACGGATTCTATTGGAGACTTAACGTACCTCGCATTCACTTATCTGCTTGTTTATTATTCTTTTTCAAGAGCGAGTTCTTCATCACTGATATAGTAATGACCAAAGGGCAGCTTGGCCAGGAAGCGCGTCGGGATCGCCCTCAGAATACCGAAGGCAGCGATGACCGTCAGGACCTTGTCGAAGATATCCATCGTGAATTCAGCAATGAACTGGGCCAGGTATTTCGGTATGTGTAATGCCTCGTAGAGGGGGATGGCAAACATGGATGAGACGCCCGTTCCAAAATCAAAGCCGTACAGGACCCAGGTCATCAGCGAACCGATGCCGCCGCCGATCAAGGCAAAGATGAGCGCGCTCGCCAATGTCTTCCAAAAAACCTTGAAGACGCCTTTTGTGGACAGGTACGCAGCCACGACGCCGAACGCCATGTTCAGGATCGCATACCACATGGTGATGGGGTCTGAAACTGAGTTTAGAAGGTTGGAGACCAGCCCAACGATGATGGCCGGCAAATACCCGCATAAAGCGCCGACAACGATCGTGCCGATCGAGTCAAGATACAGCGGGAGTTTTAGGAGGAGGGCCACCTGACCGCCAATGAAGTTAATGGCAATACCGATCGGAATTAAGAATAATGATAGTCTATCAATTTTGAATTTCATGTCTTCTCCTGTTCAATTCTGTAATTTGGGTGCTCCGAATTGGTATCTTTCGGCCGGGAGACCATAAACCACATGGTTCATTAGATAAGAATATTATATGGTTATAATAAAGGGGTGTCAAGCGCCATGCTTTTTGGGTCCGAAAATGCTATGTCATTGCGAGCCGCCGCTCTTGTTCTTCCCTGGCACCGCCCGCCAGGGCAGGTGTGGCGGCGTGGCAATCCTCTTTTGACCGGAAATTCCCGTAAAAGAAGTGTCACTGCGAGGAACGAAGCAGTCTCCAAGTAGCAGGGGATTGCTTCGCCAAAGAGCGGCTCGCAACACTTGCACCGTACGCAAGTGC
>JAIFNG010000172.1 GCA_020047815.1 Anaerolinea sp. | reverse complement strand
GGCCCTTTTCCGGCAGGTTCACGCCTCTCGGCGGTTTCCCCGCCCCGGGTGCTATCCGACGCCGTGCTCTATGGAGTGCGGACTTTCCTCGGTCCCGACATCGCAGGACCGCGACTGCCCAACCAGCCTGAGTTGATTGCATGATACACGCTGGGAAGGGGTGAGTCAACCTTTGTAACATGTGCCATTACGGGGCTGGAGAGTGAATTATCCTCAAAACGGTTGGAGATTTGGACAAAAGACATTAAAATAGTGTTACTATTCATTCCATTAAGCATTGTCAAAGAGGAAGCATTGTGAGCAATTGGAACGGCAAATTTGTGATTGGTCTCACTGGCAACATAGCCACGGGAAAAAGCGTGGTGCGTCGGATGTTGGAACATCTTGGCGCGTATACCATCGATGCGGATGCGTTAAGCCATCGAGCTTATGCCAGGGGAGCGCCGGGCTATAAACAGGTGGTTGATCATTTTGGAAAATGGTTGGTTAAGAAGGATGGTGAGATTGACCGCAGTAAACTTGGCAATCTTGTCTTCAATAATCCTGATGCCATGTCGCAATTGGAGTCAATTGTTCACCCTTTGGTGCGTCAGGCGACTGAGCTCCTCATAAAACGCTCGATCCAACCCGTCATTGTGATAGAAGCGATCAAACTTCTGGAAGGCGATTTGCGCAATGTGTGCGATTCCATTTGGGTGACGAACGCAATGGAAGATATTCAGGTCGAAAGATTAATGCGCAAACGAGGCATGAGTCATGACCAGGCGGTAAAACGCATCCACATGCAGTCTGCTCAGAGCGCCAAAGTGGCGGTTGCAAATATCGTGATCACAAACACGGGTTCATATGATGCGTTATGGAAACAGGTCAGCGCTGCCTGGAAAGAGATCGTTCCCGGTGCCGGCGGTACCGAATCTGATACCGTCACAATAAAACAATCCGCTGATCAGACACTTGGTGTTTTACAGGTAAAACGCGGCAAACCAAAAAACTCAGCCGCCATTGCAGATTTGATTACCCGTCTAAGTAAAGGCGCGCGCATGATGACTGTAGAAAATGTGATGGAGGCGTTTGGCGAAAAGGCGTACATGCTTCTTGAACTTGACCGGAAAATTGTCGGGCTGGCGGGCTGGCAGGTGGAAAATCTTGTCACACGGACGACCGACATATACCTTGAAGAGGATCTCAACCAGCAAAAGGCGCTTGAAGTCCTGATCAAGGAAGTTGAACGCGCCTCTGCTGAATTGCAAAGTGAGGTATCCTTGATCTTCCCAAAGGAGCAGCTTATTTTGCAGGAACAGATCTGGAGACACCTTGGTTACGAAAAACGTACACCCGAAACATTGGGTGTGCAAGCCTGGCAGGATTCTGCAACCGAATCGATCCCCGCAGGGAAGACACTATTATTTAAGCAATTACGCCAGGATCGAGTCTTGCGCCCCATTTAGGAAATGGGTATCAGGGCATAGGTATATTTGGTTTACCTTGTTCCTGGTTGATATACATGCTCCTGAGTTCCTAATATTGTGACTGAATTTCTCAATAACCTCTTCTTTATATTTCAACGGATCAGTTGGCTGAGCATATTTGATATTTTGCTCGTCACCCTGATCTTCTTTGGCTTGCTATATTCCCTGCGTGACACACAGGCGATGGCGTTATTGCGTGGAATGATCCTGCTTGCAGTGGCGATCATCCTGTTGACCAGTCTGGTGGAACTCCCTGCTTTTTCATGGTTTGCACAGAGTTCCCTGCCCGCTTTGTTACTTTCCATTCCCGTGATCTTTGCGCCTGAGATCCGGCGTGCCTTGGAGCGGTTGGGGCGTGCTGGCACCATTTGGACTGTTTCCATGAAATCAGCCGATATGTCCCTTGGGCAGACCATTCGCGCTGTGGTGAGTGCGGCGGCAAGGTTGTCCGCCCGTCAACATGGTGCATTGATCGTCTTGCAGCGTTTGGACAACCTTGAGGAATACATACAAACCGGTGTGCCGATGAATGCGCGTGTCACACCGGAAATTCTGCTGCAGATCTTTTATCCAAACACACCTTTGCATGATGGAGGTGTGATTATTGTTGGCTCGCAGATTGCAGCGGCTTCATGCGTTATGCCGCTCTCTGCCAGTGGGGTTTTGAACCGCAGCCCCGACCGCCAGATGGGTTTGCGGCATCGTGCGGCATTGGGTACATCTGAAGTCAGCGATGCAATTGCAGTTGTGGTTTCAGAGGAGACCGGTGCCATTTCCATTGCACATGCGGGTAGAATGTTACGTCGCCTTGATCCGGATCGTTTGGAAAATATCCTCATCGCATTTTTTCGTCCGCAAGGCGAGATTCGAAAAAAAAATGTCTTTGAAAGACTGTTTCCTGGCTTGTTTTCACGTAAGGAAGATAAGTAATTTTTTAATACCCACCGTTCTGAAGAAGTGGATAAAGCCTGCTGCAGGATTTATCCATGAAAACAGGTTTGAACCCTCAAACCTGCGGGACGTTAAGTGTCAAAGTGAGTAAAAAATGTTTCGTTGGATTTCTGAAAATTACCGCACATTTCTATGGGCTTTTGCATTATCGATTGCTGTCTGGATCGCCGCTGTTACATCGGCGGACCCGGATGAGACGCGTGCGCTTTCATCGACCGTGCCGGTACAGGTCGTTGGGCAGGATCCAAGCCTTGTTGTGAGCAGTAGAATTCCAACCGAGGTGGAAGTGACGCTTCGTGCGCCCCGCTCGGTCTGGGAAATTATCGATGCAGATCCCCAGATCGTGCAAGCCATATTGGATCTCTCAGGTTTGAGCTCCGGGGAACACAGCCTTGAGCTGCAGATACAAATTGATGCGCGCCCGGTACAGATCGTCTCAGTGTCACCGCACATCATTACTTTTGAGTTGGAGACGTTAGCCACTCAAACTTTCAGGGTAGACTTAAGCCTGACAGGAGAAACAGCAATTGGGTATCAAGTTGGAGAAAACAGCCTTGTGCCGGCAGAAGTTGTCGTTGCAGGTGCCCAATCCCAGGTCGAGAAGGTGGTACGGGCGCGTGTCTCAGTAAATCTTAGCGGCATTCGTGAGAACCTCGATCAAAACTTGCGCGTCGAAGTTCTCGATGAAAACGGTCAAAAAGTGGATGGAGTTACAGTTTCACCTGAATCAATTCAAGTTACCTTGCCAGTGAGCCAGCAAGGTGGTTATCGCGATGTGGCTGTAAAGGTTGTTGTGCTGGGGCGCGTGGCAAGCGGGTATCGACTTACCGATATTTCTGTATTTCCACCGGTTGTAACTGTGTTTGCAGCCAACCCGGAACTGGTGGGTACTTTGCCGGGTGTCGTGGAGACTCAACCATTGGAATTGCAGAGCGCTAAGGAAGATATCAGTACGCGCGTGGCTTTAAACCTGCCCGAAGGAATTTCGATTGTTGGTGAGCAGACTGTATTGATCCAGGCCGGGATTTCGCCCATTGAAAGTAGTGTGACTCTGGCAGGAGAGAAGGTCGAGGTTATCAACATGGGTGAGGGATTAATCGCTCAGGTTTCTCCGGCGACTGTGGATGTGATTGTCTCTGGTCCCCTGCCGTTACTGGATACACTTACCCGTCAGGATGTGCGTGTAACAGTCGATTTGAGCGGTTTGGCGGCTGGTACTTATCAAATCACCGCCAAAGTGGATGTGTTGATCGCAGATGTTGTTGTAGAATCCATATTACCGAATACAATGGAAGTGGTGGTCGTTCTTCTCAGCACGCCTGCAGTAACGCCTACCCCTTAATTTTTACTCATATATAAATTTGGAAAATTGTAAATTATTATGAAACCAATCGTAGCTCTTGTAGGCAGACCGAATGTCGGAAAATCCACACTATTCAATCGCTTTGCGGGCGAACGTCTAGCCATTGTGGATGATGTTGCCGGCACCACACGTGACCGTTTATTTGGCGAAGCTGAATGGAACGGACGGATCTTCAATATTGTTGACACTGGGGGGATTGATCCAACACACGGCGGCAAAGCCCCGCTTTCCATCGGCTCAGCGGATTTTATTGATGATATTCGCAAACAAGCCCAAGTTGCCATCCAGGAGGCGGATGCAGTGCTCTTCGTCAATGACGGCTTGTCAGGGGTTACGGCACCTGACCGTGAAGTCGCAGAGATCCTGCGCCGCTCGCAGAAGAAATTACCAGATGGGACTTATTGGCCGCCGATCTTTGTGGTGGTCAATAAATGCGAATCAAAAGAGCGGCGTGACCAGGCTTCTGAATTCTACGAGTTGGGGCTGGGTGAACCATTTCCCATCTCCGCGATCCACGGCACAAGTACTGGTGACATATTGGATGCTCTCGTTGCCTCCTTCCCTGCTCCGGTTGCTGAGGAGGAAGATGACAGCATTAAGATAGCCATTGTCGGCAAGCCCAATGCAGGTAAATCGAGTTTGCTTAATAAGTTGACCGGCAAGGAGCGGGTGATTGTCAGCCCGATTGCAGGCACAACCCGGGATTCGATTGACACAAAAATTAATTTTGACGGCTTGGATGTCACGTTAATCGACACCGCCGGAATTCGCCGCCGCGGCAGGATCGAACATGGCGTGGAACAATATAGTGTGCTGCGTGCCTTCAAATCCATCGAGCGCGCAGATGTGGCTCTACTGATGATTGATGCAACCACGGGCATTACCTCGCAGGATACGCATATTGCAGGCTTCATTCTTGATGAATGGAAATCATGTGTTGTGCTGGTCAACAAATGGGATGCGATTGAAAAAAATAATGAGACCATGGAGGAATACACCGCAAAGATCAAGCGGGAGTTGAATTTTATGGACTATGTCCCCATTCTCTTCATTTCTTGCAAGACTGGGCAGCGGGTGGAACAGGTGCTTCCCATGGCTTTGCGTGTGCAGGAGGAACGCCTTGCGCGTCTGACCACATCTGCACTCAATGAGATCATTCACAGTGCACAGGACGCCCATCCTCACCCAACTCATGCAGGACGCGCGCTCAAGATGTATTACGGTACACAGGTCCGTTCAGATCCGCCGACCTTCCTGATCTATGTCAACGAGCCGAAGTTGATGCATTTCTCCTATTTGCGCTATCTTGAGAATCAGATCCGGGCACAGTATAGCTTCCTCGGTACGCCGATCCGTATTGTTACAAAGGGGAGAAGCGAGTAAGTACTACAGGCTCTGCCACAAGGCAGAGCCTGTTCTTTTTTAGGCTATGGAACTGCGATAACCTGGCGTGGCTTTTAATTTATTGTCAAAGGTGAATTCCTGTGCTCGGGTGGGTGCTGCCAGAGAGATTGCTGACACAAGGAGTGTTCACCTAATTCTTCAAAATAATTATCGGGGCGGAATCAAATGTAGGTACGATCTACATAAAAAAAGATGACATCCATCAATGGCCAAAATTCGGGACTTCTGAAATAATAAGGCATACCTTATAATAAAAAACAGGTAATCCTTATGAATATCCAACCATTAAGCGAAAGTACCGAAATGTATCTCAAGGCGATGGCGGAATTGAGCGACCACGAAGTTGTGGCAATTGCCCGGCTTGCAGAGCACTTGAATGTAACACCCGTTTCAGCAAATGAAATGGTGCGGCGTTTGAGCGACCAGGGGCTGATGGCTCATACCCCTTATAAAGGGGTAATGCTGACTGGAAAAGGGCAGGCAGTGGCCAGTAATGTAATACGCCGGCAGCGTTTGTGGGAGGTGTTTCTTTACAAACACCTGAAAATCGAATGGGCGCATTTATATGAACTGGCTTGTTCGCTTGAACATGCCACTGCGCCAGAAGTGACCGAAGCGCTGGCAATTTTTCTTGGAAACCCAACTACCTGTCCGCGCGGCAATCCCATCCCTGCGGCGGATGGCTCGTATAAACCATTAAACGGAATTCCGCTGAGTGAGGTTGCGATCGGTGAGCAGGTGCAAGTATTGGCAGTCAACGCCACTGCGACGGATGTGCTGAAATATTTATTTGAGCGCGGTGTTATTCCTGGATGCGTATTGACGGTTGTCGAGTCTGAGCCCCTCCAGGGCGCACTTACTTTGCGTTTGGATGGAGAAGAGATTGTGCTGGGGTTGTCTTTGACTAAATTTGTCATCGTGAAGTCAAAGTCAGTTCCACGAGGAAAACATCAAATGTCTGAACCAACCCAGCTGCACTTATTAAAACCCGGCCAAAAAGCGATCATTACGCATATCGGGGGCGCAACTGCCCTGCGTCGTCGTTTTATTGAGATGGGCATCGTTAAAGGTGAAACGATTTTGGTTGAACGTCACGCGCCGCTCGGTGACCCAATGGAATATTTTATTAAGGGCTATCACCTGGCTTTACGAAAAGAGGAAGCAGCGTTTATAAAAGTAACCTTGAATGGAGATGGAAATGGCTGATCTGACAATTGCACTGGCGGGTAATCCCAATGCAGGCAAATCCACCATCTTTAACGCGCTGACCGGGTTGCGCCAGCATACAGGAAACTGGCCCGGTAAAACCGTTGAGAAAAAAGAAGGTGAGATTGAATATGGAAATTTGACGATCAACATTGTTGATCTGCCCGGCACGTACAGCCTGACAGCGTATTCGCCCGAAGAGATCGTCGCGCGCGACTTTATCATTCAGGAACAACCTGATGTGGTGATCAATGTTGTGGACGCGACCAATCTTGAGCGGAATTTATATTTGACCGTTCAACTTTTGGAATTGGATGTACCTGTTGTTTTGGCTTTGAATATGACTGATGCCCTGCAAAAGGACGGCGCAAAGATCAACCTGGATCAACTGTCACATCTTTTGGGAGATATCCCTGTTGTTTCCACCTCAGCCAATCAGGGGAAAGGTATTTCCGATTTGATCGCCAAGGCTGTTCACATTTCAGGTAAAAATTAATATGTCACTCGCATCCCGTGTACTTTTCCGTCTTGATTATGGTGGCAAGCTCGAATGCGAGATTTCCCGCATCATCACAGCATTTGAAGAAAATAAATTTGACACAGAACATTATCCGCAGCGCTGGCTGGCGATCAAGCTGCTTGAAAGTGATGCGGACATTCTTGAACGGGTTCAAGCCATGCCTAATGGTGCCCAGGTCATTGCGCTTGCACAACAGTCCGCTGAAAAAATAAAATCAATGCTTGGTGACGAAGTGGATTTGCTGACTGCAGATCATCGCTACGGCTACATCAACGGCGTGGTACGCCAGGCTCTTCATCGTCCATTGATAGACCGCATCACGCTTACTGACCGTATTGATGACATCGTCACGCATAAATGGTTTGGTTTACCGTTTTTCTTTGCGATTATGTATGTCATGTTCCGGCTTGTGATTGACGTTTCTGCCCCGTTTTTGGATTGGACGGATGCGGTCATCAACGGACCCATAGCGCATTTATTTTCGTTCCTGCTCACCCTTGTTTTGGCCCCGGAGTGGCTTCATTCCCTCATCATTGACGGGATCATTGCAGGGGTTGGGGGAGTGCTGGTCTTCGTGCCAGGCTTGTTGATCTTATATTTCTTTCTCGCCTTGTTGGAAGACTCAGGCTATATGTCACGCGCCGCCTTTGTTATGGATCGATTTATGCGTGTAGTCGGCTTACATGGAAAATCATTCATCCCAATGATCCTGGGGTTTGGTTGTGCCGTTCCGGCTGTATATGCCACTCGCACCATTGCCAGCCGCCGTGATCGAATCTTGACTGCTCTGCTCGTCCCGCTGATGTCATGTTCGGCGCGTCTTCCAGTCTACGTTGTGTTTGGCCTGGCATTCTTTGGCTCCCACGCAGGAACAGTGATCTGGGCAATGTACGCCCTGGGCATCCTTATTGCCATGTTGTCTGGGATGGTTTTTACCCGCACCTTACTCAAACCTGATGCATCATCTGCCTTCGTATTGGAACTTCCCCCCTATCGCCAACCTTCACTGAAAAGCGTTTTGATCCATATGTGGGAGAATACACGCGAGTTTGTCCGCAAGGCGGGTACGGTCATTTTTGCAGCATCGGTTATCATGTGGTTGTTGCTCAACCTGCCCTGGGGTGTGTCCGATCAACGCGATTCATATTTCGGTAAGGTCAGTGGCGCGATCTCGCCCGTATTTGCCCCGCTGGGATTTGATAATTGGGAGACAGGCGGCGCACTGGTAACAGGTTTTATTGCAAAAGAAATTGTTGTCAGCACGATGAGTCTGATTTATATTGGCGGGGAAGAATCTCAATCTGTTGGTCCCGCAACCTTTAGCGAAGACCTCATCGGTATTGGTAAAGGATTTTTTGAAGCGATGGTTAAATCTGGACGGATATTCTTGAATATCATCCCAGGTTTTAACCTTGTTGACCAGCAGGAGGAAACTGAGAACACAGCCTTGAGCCTTGCCCTGCGTGAACATTTCACGCCGCTTAGTGCCATGTCGATGCTTGTATTTGTATTACTCTATGTTCCCTGCGTTGCGACTTTGGGTGCGATTAAACATGAATTTGGCACATCGTGGGCGGTGACATCTGCCGTTTACCAAACAATGGTTGCATGGGTCGCCGCCTTTCTCATTTATCAGGGTGGCAAACTTCTGGGGTTTGGATAAAGACTTGATGTTGACTCAACTATTAATGATCCTGGAAAACAAGGAAAGTGGATTAAGCCTCTCGGAAATCAGCCGTGCGATGAACGCACAACCATCTGCGATCATTTCCATGATCGAGATGCTGGTTAAAAAGGGAAAGTTAATGGAGGTCGGCCCTGATGGAAAATTTTGTGCCACCTGTGGTTCTGAATCTGATTGTAATTTATTGAAGGCACGCGGAAAGCGATATGTGGTCACATCCCATTCTCTTTAAACTGTTTCACGGGTGAAAAATGTGTAACTGGGCATCCCGGTCAATACGGTTATCGAATGTGGACTTAACAATGTGACATAAGAAAAATAAAAGGCTGTCCACATTTTGGACAGCCTTTTTGTAAAAATATATTTCTAGTGATGATGATCTTCATCGTGCGCGTGACCGTGGTCCAGTTCTTCCTGGGAAGCTTCACGTAAGCCGACCACCTTTACATTGAACTGTAATTCCGCGCCAGCAAGAGGGTGATTGAAATCAAGGCGCACGACCTCTTCATTAAAACTCGCAACAAAGGCCATTTGGTGCTGGCCATCTTCATCACTGACATTTAATTCCAGACCTGCTTCAAGTTCCATGTCCGTTGGAAATTCACTGCGCGGCACTTCCATAAAAGCGTCTTCATCGAATTCGCCATAACCGTCCACGGGCAGAACCACCACATCCTTGCTCTCGCCAATCTTCATGCCAACCATTTCTCGTTCCAGTCCGGGAACAATGTTGTCATACCCGGCAAGGAATTGCAAGGGACCGGCATCATTTGATGAATCCAATATTTCACCATCTACCGTTAATGTATATTCCATTGATACAACCAGACCATTCTGTACTGTGTCTTTGCTCATTTTTCATCCTTTTTTGAAATTTATGCGTCCATTTTACCAGTGATTGGATATGTAAATGATCGAGGGACAAAATTTCAAATTTTGTGACCCTGGACCGTAACCTTCGACTATAATTCCTCCATGCGATACGACTTATGCCTTCCCTGGTATTGGGAATACGACGATGCCTTTGCAGATATGGTGGAACGCGCCTGTATTGAAGAGGGTATTTCCCTCTGGCAGATAAAGCCTGGCAATTTGCTTGAATCCATCACTGCACTTTACAAGGGAATAACCACATTTAAAACCCTTCTTGACCGTGGACAGGGTGAGCCAACCTTTGAGCCAATTCCACGCTGGGCGAAGGAGCATTGTGCATGGCGCATTAATCCTGCAGAGGTCTCTGTATGGTCCGAAGATAAAACCACCATGCATCTTGAATTTATCAGTGCTGGATTGAACACACCTCACACCATTGTTCTTCCGTCGTTCCTTGATCAGCCTGTCATCCCCCCGATCGACCTGACTCCGCTGGGCCAAAATTTTGTGATTAAACCTTCCAATGGCGGTGGTGGCGAGGGCGTAATTATTGGTGCAGTGAGTATGGATGAAATCCTTCAGGCACGCATGGAATTTCCCCGTCAAAAATATTTAATTCAGTCATACATAACACCGCAAATTATTGAAGAGACCCCCGCCTGGTTCCGCGTCTTTTATGCCAATGGTGAAACATATCCATGTTGGTGGACCACAGATACACATATCTACACAGTTGTGACAGCAGAGGAAGAAGCCCGGTATGGGTTGAACAGGCTGAGGGATATTACGCAGCGTATTGCATCCATCTGCAAACTGGACTGGTTCTCCACCGAGATTGCACTGGCTGACGATTTTATCGTTGTGGATTATGTCAACGATGAAATTGATACGCGCGTCCAATCCCAGGCAATGGATGGCATGCCTGATGAAATTATGAACAGCATCGCCAGGCAGCTTGTATATATTGCCAGGGATAATCTATCAAGATGATCACACTCTCTCCGGTTGGTACAGTAAAAAATCCACGCCAGCTTGTTGAAGATGATAACTGGGGCAGTGTTGTTTCGCTAATTGAATTGGAAGCTTCATTTACCGAAGATGCCCTGCTTCAGATCGAGGAATTTTCACATGCCGAGATCATCTTTTTTTTCCATCTTGTCCAGGATGAAAAAATTGAAATGGGTGCGCGCCACCCTCGTAATAATAAAGACATGCCCAAAATTGGGGTTTTTGCGCAAAGGGGAAAGAACCGTCCCAATCGATTGGGGTCAACCATCGTAAAAATCATTAAACGGGAAGGAACTCAATTATTTGTGCAAGGGTTGGATGCTGTTGATGGAACACCTGTGCTGGATATTAAACCAGTCATGAAGGAATTTTTGCCTCGCGAGAAAGTTGACCAACCTGAATGGGTGGCAGTGTTGATGAAGAATTATTGGTAGGTCCAAAGAACATGCATTCCAACCTGATCCAATTCTGAAAGAGACAATCCCCATGATGGAAATCCCCGACCGAATCATTACAATTTTGGAATTACGCCGCAACACAGGTGAGCGTGGCTCACGCAAGTTCATTGCGTATGATGGTGTTGTCTATGATGTGACTGATTGCATCAAATGGCGCAGCGATCTGCATGAAAATCTGCATTTCCCCGGACAGGACCTGTCTACAGAATTGGAAGAAGCTCCCCATGCAGGGGATGTTTTCTCACGACCCTGTGTGAAGATTATCGGAAGGCTGGAAAGTTGATCACTCGGAAGAAAAATTTAACATCACAGAAATTCACAACTGTGTGCGGACGGGTCCTTCACAATACAGATCCGCAGTATTTCCCGCATGCTCAATATCGCGGACGGATCATATATCTCTGTACTGAAGCCTGTTTAGGGGCATTTCTGGCAGATCCCGAAAGATTCTATAAAGCCCATCGAAAATCAAAAAATGACAAAGTTAAAACTTTGGAATAAGGGCGATAATATAATCCTGCGGGGCATATATGAAAGTCGTCCCGTCTATGCACAATCAATGCGCGTAGTTAAAGATGCCCCCAACGAAACAGCCTTGCTCCTCCTGCCTGGGGCAGAGTGTATGGCACCAGGAGGATATATTCACCATGGGCATAACGGGAAATGGAATCGTTGGACAGAGACAATCAGGAACACCCTGCATTTGGAAAAATTTCATTGGCATACCAATCGCTTTCTGGTCCTGCTCGAACCTGAAAAATTTTATTCCATCATGTACATTTGGGAGGCGGCGACCGGTCAGTTTGTTTGTTATTATGTTAATTTTCAACTTCCCTTAAGCCGCACTCCGCAGGGATTTGACACGCTTGACCTCGACCTGGATATTGTGGTCGAAGCTTCACACAGGTGGAAGTGGAAAGACGAAACAGAATATCAGACCGGGATCCGTGCAGGAGGGATACGGCCCGAATGGGTAAGGGGAGTTGAACGCGCACAAAAAGAAGTGTTAGCTCGAATTGAAGCAAACATTTATCCTTTGGATGGTTCCTGGTTGAATTGGCAGCCTGATCCAACCTTATTAACATCATACCTGCCTGAAAATTGGAATGAAGTCGTTTAGCGCAAAGACGGTGTGGAGATATCCGTCTTGTTAACAATCATAATTTTGTGGTTTTATGAAAATCATTTACCACTCGATTGTGTTTACTGTTATACTGTATTGTGAATTTTGTCACTAAAGTCGAGGATAAATGTACTCACAGATTATGAATAAAGAGACTTACAAAATCTCATAAACTGGTGAATAATTAAATATCCTTATCAATAGATTGCAGAAAATATAAAAGGATATCCAAGATTATGAATTTAAGAAAGATTATAAAATTATCAGACGGCTTTCTGTTAACCCCGGATTTGGATACTGACATAGAGATCAATGGTGGATATGGCGCAGATTTAATGAGCGATGTTTTGGCATTCAGCCAGCCCAATTCTCTTTTACTCACCGGTCTAACAAATCCACAGGTGGTGCGAACAGCACAAATGGCAGAATTCCATGCGATCATTTTTGTTCGGGGAAAACAGCCTCAGGCAGAGACCCTGCTAATTGCAAACCAGGAGGGTATTCCATTAATTACAAGCCCATTTGGAATGTTTGAATTAAGTGGCCGCCTCCACAAAGCAGGTCTGCCAAGTTTCGAATCAAATGAGTCCAACTAGACGCCCAGCCAGAATACCCACAGAGCAGGAAACCCACGGACGGCGTGGGCGCTCGATCACAGACGATGATGCAAATGCCATCAATCGTGTGGAGGAACTTTCGTACGATTTGAAAGTTCACGAAGTGATGACTGCAAGCCTGAAGATAGCCAGCCCAGAAATGCCGTTATCTCAGGTTTTGGAGATCTTGCGGGTCAACCGGATTTCCGGGGTGCCGGTTGTCAAAGACAATGAATTAATTGGAATTCTGAGTCTTGAAGATATCGTGCACGCCATGCAAAAAAATGAGCTTTCAGCCCCGGTTAGTGCGTATATGACCAGAAAGCTCGTTACGGTTGCGAGTTATGACTCTATTGTGAGTGCAATTCAAAAATTTAGTGACAGCAGATTGGGACGGCTGCCTGTTGTTGACGAAAACTATAAACTCGTGGGTATGATCACCAAAGGGGATATCACCCGCGGTATTTTGATTGCCCTGCAAAAAGATTATAAAGAAGAGGAGGTCCGCCGCTACAGAGCCAGTCATCTCTTTGAAGACATCATCTCAGACCGCACAACCCTTGTTCTGCGTTATAACATTAAAGCCCAGGACTTCACGCATGGCGGCAATGCATCCAGCCATATTAAACGTGCCTTGTTACGTCTTGGCGCCGACCCGCAAATTGCACGCCGCTGCGGCATTGCAGTATACGAGGCCGAAATAAACCTCATTATCCACACAACACATGGCGGTATCTTAAAATTGGAAGTGGAATCTCACCGCATCACCATGTCGACCATCGATGACGGACCTGGAATACCAGACATAGAACAGGTCCTTCAAGCTGGTTACTCAACTGCCACCGAGCAGGTGCGTGAAATGGGATTCGGTGCCGGTATGGGACTGGTTAACATTAAACGCTGTGTTGATAAAATGGATATCGAATCAACCGTTGGCAAGGGTACAAAACTTACCATGCGGATCCATGTGCCGACCGAAAATTTCACCGGACGCAAGGAAGAATAAAAAATGAACCTTCAACAGATCATCGACCAACTAAATCTCACTATATTAACTGAGCCACGTGATTTTTCATTGATCCTGCCTGGCGGAGGATATACCTCCGATTTGCTCTCCTGCGTCATGGCTGGCGCAAAAAGTAACTGTCTCTGGATCACATTGCAGGCTCACCTTAACATTGTCGCGGTAGCTGCCCTGCTTGAGGTAGCCGCCATCATCATCACTGAAGGTGCAAAGCCTGACTCCGCCACGATTGCAAAAGCCAATGAACAAGGAATTATTTTGCTTTCAACGGATAAACCTACCTTTGAAATTGATGGAAAACTCTGGGAGATGGGTATTCACATCCTGGAATGAAAAGTTTTCGCGCTGACCTGCATGTGCACACCGTTCTTTCTCCCTGTGCTGAAGTGGAAATGATTCCACCATTGATTGTACAGGAAGCTCTGGAACGCGATATTCGCTTGATCGCGATTACTGATCACAATGCAACGGGTAATATCAGGGCGGTGATGGAAGCAGCCAAAGGTACAGACTTGACCGTCTTACCTGGCATGGAGCTGCAAACACGCGAGGAAGTACACCTTTTATGCCTGTTCGAGTGTCTCGAACAGGCTGAAGCTTGGCAAAAAGTGGTGGATTCAATTTTGCCGGATCGCTCAAACAACCCGGATTTTTTTGGTGAACAATTTATTGTTGATGCCAGCGGGGAGTTTATTCGTCGCGAAGAACGATTGCTCATTGTTTCTGCGGCGATCGGACTGGACGAGGCAGCCGTACAAGTCCAGGCAATGGGCGGATTTGCGATCCCTGCCCATGTTGATCGAAAAGCGTTCAGCTTGATTGCCAACCTTGGGTTGGTGCCGCCCGGTTTTGAAGCGCTGGAAATTTCCCGTCACTTGAAACCAGCTGATGCCGCTTCCCGCTATCCCCAAATTCGGGGATATCCCCTTATCCAGAGCGGTGATGTTCACCGGCTGGAAGAATTCCTGGGTGTGTGTGAATTCCATATTGAGGCTCCCACCCTGGGCGAAATCCGGTTGGCGCTTAAAAGTGCTGAGAACCGTGCATTGTTTCTCCTCCCTTGAAAATTTTCCTCACCTCGTGAACGTAATGCCCATTTGGGCCGTAACCCTGCTTTGAGACAACCATCACGGAAGAATATGACATTTGATATTTGACGCCCTCTTTCATCTAAGATACACTTTTGTGGTAAATTTCACAAATTTTGGCGTGTTTGGGAACACATGGAGTAAAAATGTCGAGGTTAGAAAAAAACATCCCCACAAGTGATCCTTTGATGAATCCGGAAAAACGGGTTGTTATTGATCGGATCCTGATTGAAAACAAAGGCAAAGATGGCGCGGTAATGGTGGCGTTGAATGAACTGCAAAGCCAGATCGGGTATATCACCGAACCGATGGAAGCGTATTCCGCTCGGATACTTAATGTGCCCGTTAGCGTAGTTCATGGTGTTACTACATTCTATTCATTTTTTACCAACCGGCCGCGCGGCAAGCACACCATTAAGTTCTGCCTTGGGACAGCCTGCTACGTTGGTGGCACACCGCAATTGATCGAGAAAGCCAAGCAACTGTTGAACATTGACGTTGGTCAAACAACGCCCGATGGAAATGTCACCCTGGAAGTATGCCGCTGTGTAGGTGCATGCAGCCAGGCCCCGGTAATGGTTTTTGATGATGAAGTAGAGGGGCGGGTACGTGCTGCCAGATTCCCGGAAATAATGGCAACGGTGAGTAAGTAGTCGGTCAAAATGAGAGAAATTGCCCTGCATCTGCTCGATATTGCAGAAAACAGTGTTGCGGCGAATGCGAAAAACATCACGCTGACGGTCTGTGAGGATTTGCAGAGCGACCTGCTGACCGCCAGTGTAATTGACGACGGCAGAGGCATGAGCGCCGAAATGACCGCCGCAGTGGTTGATCCCTTCGTGACCAGCCGTACCACACGCAAAGTCGGGTTGGGAATTCCTCTTTTCAAAGATGCAGCTGAATCCTGCAATGGGAATTTTTTCATCAACTCGGAAACTGGTAAAGGCACAAGGTTGGATGTGAAGTTCCAACACAGCCACATTGACCGTATGCCGCTGGGTGATCTATCCACCACCATGCTTACGTTGTTTGTGGCTTACCCGAATATTCATTGGTTGTTCAATTATGTTGCCATCCCGGCCAACGGTTTGCCGGAAGAAAAATTTGTGTTTGACTCCCAGCCGATAATTGCTGATCTGGGTGATGTGCCCCTGACAGAGCCGGTTGTGCTGACTTTCATCAGGGAATATATCGAAGGCGGTGTTGCCCGAGTGCAGGCTGCCAGCAACTGTAAATCTACCATTCCTCAATTAATAAAATAGGAGAGTACCATGCCATCCATCAAATCCCTTGAAGACTTGAAGCGTATCCGTGAAGAAGCACTCGAAAAACGCAAAGTAAAGACCGCAGAAGGATCCATTCAGGTGACAGTAGCCATGGGCACCTGTGGTATCGCCGCCGGTGCGCGCGACACCATGAAAGCGATCCTCGATCACATCGAAAGCAACAACGTGAGCGGCGTGATCGTCACCCAAACTGGTTGTGTCGGTAAATGTGATTATGAGCCGATTGTTGCAGTGACCATGGGCGAAGAACCGAAAGTGATGTACGGCCGCATTACCCCGGAACGCGCCCACAAGATCATGCAGGAACATGTTGCCGCTGGCAAAGTATTAACCGATTGGGTCATTCCCGCGTAAGGGTTCTTTCCTCATTCCGGGTTTTACACCGATGACTTAAGAATGAGATCTCAGTTACAGCCAAAATTATATCCACAATAAGACCTTCAAAAGGTTTGTTTGAAAAGGTACATCAAAACATTAGGTGAATAAGCAAATGGCAAATTATCGTTTACACATTCTTGTTTGTATGGATCCAGTATGTCGGGAGAAAGGGTCACAACAGATCCTGGAATCATTAAAAAAGGAACTAATCACCGCAGGATTGGATGATGAAGTTCGCGTTATGGAGACGCCTCACATTGGCGGCTGCGAACAGGGTCCCGAGATCATGGTGTATCCAGATGAAGTACGGTATGCCGGGATTGCCGTTGAAGATATCCCTGAACTGGTTGAAAAGCATTTTCTAAAAGGGCGGGTGGTTCCCCGGCTGTTATCACCGTTGGAGGAGCACGAAGATAAAGAGTTGAGTGCCCCCAAACCCAAAGAGGTGCGCGTTGTACTGCGCAACTGCGGCAAGATTGACCCGGATAACATTGAAGATTATCTTGCGGAAGACGGCTACCAGGCGTTGGCAAAAGTGTTGACTGAGATGACCCCGGAAAAGGTCATCGAAGAAGTCACCGCCAGCGGACTGCGTGGACGTGGTGGCGCAGGTTTCCCTGCTGGACGCAAATGGGGGCTGGCACGCGCCACACAGGACTGGCCGAAATACTTGATCTGTAATGCGGATGAAGGTGACCCCGGTGCTTTTATGAACCGGCGCGTTCTCGAAGGCGACCCACACTCGGTGATTGAAGGCATGATCATTGCTGCTTACGCCATTGGTGCATCCTATGGCTATGTCTACTGCCGCGCAGAGTATCCGGTGGCGGTAAAAACATTGAGAATTGCCATCCGGCAGGCGCGTGAACTTGGCTTGCTGGGCAAAAACATCATGGGTAAGGACTTTGACTTTGATATGGAAGTCCGCATGGGCGCAGGTGCCTTTGTCTGTGGTGAGGAGACTGCCTTAATTGCCTCCATTGAAGGCAAGCGCGGCGAACCGCATCCCCGCCCGCCCTTCCCGGCAGTAAAGGGTGTGTGGAACAAACCCACGAATAACAATAATGTCGAAACCTATGCCAATATTCCACAGATCATTCTGAATGGCGCGCCTTGGTTTGCAGCCATGGGCACCGAGAAAAGCAAAGGTTCCAAGACCTTTGCCATCGCCGGGGATGTGGAACATCCCGGTTTGATCGAAGTTCCGCTTGGCATCACTCTGCGTGAGGTCATCTACGATATTGGCGGAGGCATCAAAGACGGCAAGGGCTATAAAGCGGTACAGATCGGCGGACCAATGGGCGGTTGTCTACCGGTTGAATATCTCGATCGTCCCATCGATTATGAATCACTGACTGCTGCAGGCGCGATGATGGGGTCCGGCGGTATGGTCATTATGGATGACGAGACCTGTATGGTGGATATCGCCCGCTTTTTCATGGAGTTTACCCAGGAAGAATCCTGTGGAAAGTGTACTCCCTGCCGCGTTGGCACCCACCGCATTCTGGAAATGCTCCAGACCATTTGCGATGGCAAAGGCCAACCCGGCGACATTGAAAAACTCGAGGACCTGTGTCACGAAGTCATCCGTAACAGTTTGTGTGGTCTCGGACAAGGGGCGCCAAACCCGGTGCTTAGTACCCTAAAACATTTCCGCGCAGAATACGAGGCACATGTTTACGAAAAACGCTGTCCTGCAGGTGTCTGCAAGGGCTTGACGCGGGCTTTCTGTATCAACACCTGTCCCGCTAATGTGGACAGTCCCGCCTACCTGGCTTTAATTGCCCAGGGACGTTTCGCCGAGGGTTTGGAGATCCATCGTAAGACCAACCCGTTTGCGCTGATATGTGGGCGCGTCTGTCCGGCCTTCTGCGAGAACCGCTGCCGTCGTGGCCTGATTGACGATGCCATCTCCATCCGCATGGTCAAACGCTTTATGGCTGACCAGTTCTATAACGAACCCTGGACGCCGGTATGTGCGCCATCCAATGGGAAGCGTGTGGCTGTGGTCGGCGCTGGACCTGCGGGGTTGACCGCTGCGTTGCGTCTGGCACAAAGAGGCTACGGAGTGACCGTCTTCGAGAAAATGCCCCAACCCGGCGGCATGATGACCTACGGCATCCCATCTTATCGCCTGCCGCGTGAACCGCTTTTTTCTGAGATTGATAACATCCGCCGCGCTGGGGTGGAAATTCGTTGCAACCAGGCGTTAGGCACGGACTTTAGCATTGCGAGCTTAAAGGATGATGGTTATAAAGCCATTGTCATGGCATTGGGCGCGCACAAGAGCCGCCGATTAGGCGTTCCAGGCGAAGAAAAACAAGGTGTATATCACGGTATCGATATCCTGCGTGAGATCGCCTTGGGAGAGGCTCCTGATTTGACGGGCAAACGTATTGCCATTGTTGGCGGCGGTGATGTTGCCATCGACGTGGCGCGATCTTCCTGGCGTTTGGGGGCGGCGGAAGTGCATATCATCTACCGGCGTGAAAAGGAAGACATGCCCGCGCATCTGGAAGAAATCACAGCTGCTGAGGAAGAGGGTGTGCAATTCCATTTCCTATCCAATCCGGTGGAAGTGCTGGGTGGTGATGCGATCACCGGTGTCCGCTTGCAGCAACAGAGGCGCGGCGATGTGGATAACAGCGGACGCCGCAGTGTGCATTCCATCCCCGGCTCTGAGTTTGACCTGGCTTGCGATGTGCTGGTTCCTGCAATCGGTCAGATCACCGATTTTGGCTGGCAGGCTGATGCAAAGGTCGAAACTGAACAACTTGATACCCACCTGGCGATTCTCCAACATAAGCGCAGAACCCGCGACGAAGAAAAACAAATCGAAACGAACAGGCTTTCCACTTTCAAGGTGGGCCTGGCTTTTGAAACCACTCTTCCAGGTGTATTTGCAGCGGGTGATGCCGTGCAGGGTCCTGCAACAGTGATCGATGCCATTGCCCAGGGCAATAAGGTTGCCATTGCTGTTCATACCTGGCTCACCCAGGGCAAGGTCGAACGGGTATTGTACAAGCAGCCGGTGCACATGATTAACCAGACAGTTGACATCCTGGCTTATGCCGATGCGCGCCGTCCCCAAACTCAATTCATCCCGGCGGAGCTGCGATTGAGCGGGTTCCAGGAAGTTGAAAAAGGCTACGATGAAACCCAGGCGCGGGAAGAAGCAAAACGTTGTCTGCGCTGCGATCTGGAATGGCAGCAGTATATCAAGGATAAAAATTTGCAATAAGAGACTCGTTCCTGGTTGAAGCAGGTAATGGCAGAGAATACTCGTAAACCTCTTTTGTCGAATTTGGAAGCCTCTTTAGAGGCTTCCAAGCGGGTTTACGAAAATGAGAAACAAAAGCCAAATTCTTTGATGGAGGTAGGATGTCCGCATTAATTGAGTCAGATGTAGCCGCTTTAGTTCAAGCGGCAATTGAAAAGCACGGCAGGAATCCTGATGCGTTTATACCGATTCTCAGTGAGGTCAATCATGTCTTTGGCCATGTCCCCGGTGATGCTTTTCGAGAAATTAGCAGGCAGTTGAATATTGAAGGCGGGCGGGTGAATGTCGTTGAAAGCCAACTTTATGGGTTGGCAAGTTTTTATGACATGATCTCCACCAAGCCGCGCGGGCGGCACGTGATAAAGTTTTGCGAAAATGCCCCGTGCCACGTTGTTGGCGGCAAGGCTGTTTGGGATACCCTTCAGGAGACTCTCAACTTGAAAAACGGCGAAACCACACCGGATTCCAAGTGGACACTCGTCACCACCTCCTGCTTGGGTCTATGCAGTGTGGGACCTGTCCTGCTGGTTGACGATGACATGTATGGTAATGTCACTCCGGAACAGGTTACCGATATTTTGGAACGCTACGAATAGGAGCCTATTATGAAAACAAAACGCGCCATGATATTGGTCTCCAATGATCCTGAAAGCATCCGTTTGGGAGCAAATGAGGTTGTTCAACACCTGAACGAGGCGCTTGCCTCCTACGACCTGCAGGACGAAGTGGATGTTTCCACCATTTCCGATGTGGGCTACTCGAACATCCTGCCGCTCGTCATTGTCTACCCGGATACGGTAGTGTATGGTCCTGTTAAAGCATCGGATGCGCGCTACCTGGTGGAGGAACACCTTTACAAGGGACGTGTGGTTAATGATTTACTTGCCCCACCAAAGGCCTTAACCGGTCCGATCGGTTTCCTGCGCGGACATAAAGGCTACAATCCCGCCGAACAGCGTGTGGTCCTGGAGCGCGCGGGACGGATTGACCCGGAGAGCATCGAGGAATTCATCTCTGCCAATGGTTATGAGGCGCTTGGCAAGGCATTGAGTGAGTTGACCCCCGAAGGCGTGATCGAGATCATCGAGAAATCGGGTTTGCAGGGTCGTGGTGGTGCGGGTTTTCCCACCGGGCGCAAGTGGCGGTTCGTGCGCGGGGCGAAGGGCGAAAAGAAATACGTCGTCTGCAACGCGGATGAAAGCGAGCCTGGGACCTTCAAAGACCGCCTCGTGCTTGAGGGCGATCCGCATCTAATAATTGAGGCAATGGTAATTGCCGGGTACGCTATCGGCGCGGATGAAGGCTATATTTACATTCGCGGTGAATATGGGCTTGCCTACCAACATCTTGAAACGGCGATCGCTCAGGCGAAGGAATACGGTTTCCTTGGAGACAATATCTTTGGCACCGATTTCTGTTTTAACATTCATGTGCATGCTGGAGCGGGTGCCTATGTTTGTGGGGAAGAGACGGCGCTGATCGAGTCAATTGAAGGTAAGCGTGGTGAACCACGTTCTAGACCACCTTATCCCACCACCAATGGTTTATGGGATAAGCCCACACTTGTGAATAATGTGGAAACGCTGGCCAATATTCCCCCGATCCTGCGCAATGGCGCGGACTGGTACAAGTCTCTTGGCACGCCCTCCAGTCCTGGTACCAAGGTCTACACGATCATGGGCAATGTCAATTTTCGCGGTGTGATCGAAGTTCCGATGGGCATCACCCTGCGCGAGGTCATCAATATTTATGCCAAAGGCATGAAGCCCGGCAGCATCCTCAAACTCGCACAGACTGGTGGTAGCAGCGGTTCCATCATCCCTGCGGATCTGCAGGATACGCCCATGGACTTTGAATCGTTCCGCAAAGCGGGTGTCTCGCTCGGTTCAGGCGCCCTATTGATTTGCGACCAACACACCTGTATTGTGGACCTTGTCAAAGTTCTTTTACAATTCTTCCGTTTCGAATCCTGCGGTAAATGTACTCCTTGTCGCGTAGGGGCACAGCGTATTTACGAAATAACCAAACGTCTAACCCAGGGTCAGGGTGAAATCGCAGACCTCGACATAGCCCTGGACTTGATCAGCGAGATGGAGCGGACATCGAACTGTGGTTTGGGTCAAACTGCTGGAACGGCGTTTCGCGGCATGATGACACATTTCCGTGAAGAAGTGGAAGCTCACATTCTAAACCGTGTCTGTCCGACCGGTGTCTGTTCAATGGACCCTGAGACAGCTCAGTCTGATTATATTTTCATTACACAGGAAAAATAAGGAGATTTTTATGATAAATCTAAAAATAAATGGTAAGGAAGTACAAGTGCCCGAGGGGACAACCGTCTTACAGGCTGCGGGACAGGTCGGCGTGACCATTCCTACCCTGTGTAACCATCCTGACCTTCATGCCACTGGTGGATGCCGTATTTGCGTGGTAGATGTTAAGGGTTGGCGAACGCCGATGGCTTCCTGCACGCTGCCCGCCAGCGAAGGGATGGAAGTGGAAACACACAGTCCTGCCATCCTGAAATCACGCAAGACCATTTTGGAATTGCTTCTCGCTAATCATCCAAGGGACTGCCTGACATGTGATGTTGGCGGCTCCTGCGAACTGCAGGATTTGTCCTACGAATACCAGGTGCAGGTTCCAGAGTGGGGCACCAAGGGCACACGTTACATTGCCGACAGTGATCCCAATCCGTTCGTGCGGGTTGATATGAACAGGTGTATCCAATGCACACGCTGTGTACGGGCATGCACCGAAATCCAGGGGCGTTTCGTCTGGACAATGGCTGAACGTGGCTTTGATACCCACCCGGTGCCTGGTGCAGATACAGACATGCTTGATGCCCGGTGTGAATCCTGTGGTGCCTGCGTAGCCTACTGCCCGACTGGGGCTCTCTCCGACAAGATGTCCTATGGGCAGGGGCGTACTCACCAGGTTAAGAAAGTCATGACCACTTGTACTTTCTGCGGCGTGGGTTGTCAGTTTGAGCTCAATGTGAAGGATGGCAGGGTAATCCGTGTTACTTCCACCGAGGAAGCGCCTGTTAACGGAAATCACCTTTGTGTGAAAGGCCGCTACGGCTATGACTTCATACATCACCCCGACCGGCTTGTAAAACCAAAAGTACGCCGTTATTTAATTGAAGGTAAAAAGAAGAAGACAAAAGGAAAACCCTGGGAATGGGTCGAGACAGATTGGGATACCGCTCTCGACCTGGCTGCCAGGAAATTGCACGATGTTCGCACCAATTTTGGCGCTGACAGCATTGGCGTTTTGACTTCAGCCAAATGTACCAATGAAGAAAATTATGTGATGAATAAATTCGCGCGGCAGGTCTTGGGGACAAACAACATAGACCACTGCGCCCGTCTCTGACACTCCAGCACTGTGGCCGGTCTGGCCACTTCCTTTGGCTCGGGCGCTATGTCCAATTCGATGGACGATGTCGCCAAATATGCGGAATTGCTGTTTATCATTGGCTCCAATACTACCGAACAACACCCTGTCTTTGGTTCAATGCTGCGTCAGGCGGTAATTCAGCGTGGAGCAAAACTCATCGTTGCCGACCCGCGTCGTATTGATATAACAGAATTTGCTACCATGCACTTGCGCCAAAAATCCGGCACCGATGTTGCCTTGATCAACGGCTTGATGTACCTCATCCTCGAAAATGGTTGGGAAGACAAGGCATTCATCGAAGAACGCTGTGAAAACTTTGACGAATTCAAAGCCACTGTCATGCAATATCCACCAGAAAAAACAAGCCAGATTACCGGCATTTCGGTTGAAGATCTGCGTCAGGCAGCCCAGATGATGGGTGAAAATCATCCGATGGCGGTCATGTGGGCGATGGGTATTACCCAGCACATTGTCGGCGTGCGTAACGTGATGGATTTGGCAAACCTGCAAATGCTGCTTGGTAATATGGGCAAGCCTGGCGGTGGTGTCAACCCTCTGCGCGGACAGAATAACGTGCAAGGCGCTTGTGATATGGGTGGCTTGCCGAATGTTTACCCCGGCTACCAGCCTGTCATCAATGAAGAAGTTATCAAAAAATTCGAATCTGCCTGGGGCGCTGCTGCTCCTGCGAAAGTGGGCTTGACCGTGACGGAAATGATGCCTGGTATTCCTGAGGGCAAAATCCATGCGCTGTATGTGTTGGGCGAAAACCCCGTCATGTCCGACCCCGATAGCGCACACATTCGCCACTGTCTTGAAGAAATTGACCTGTTCATCCTGCAGGAAATTTTCCCGACCGAAACCGCTGCTTATGCCGATATTCTCCTGCCTGGTGTAACGTTTGCCGAAAAGACAGGCACATTCACAAATACCGAGCGTCGCGTACAGATGGTCCACAAAGCCATCGAGCCGGTTGGCGAAGCGCGGGATGATTGGAAAATTACCGCCGAATTGGCTCAACGTGTTCTGGCTCTGGGAGGGCGTGAGTTGTTATCTGATGCCCCGCTCAAGGGTTGGGATTATGCCACCAGCGAGGAGATCATGGTGGAAGTCAGCAAATTGACTCCCAGTTATACGGGCATCAACCACGCCCGTCTGGATAATGGTGAGCGCCTGCAATGGCCGGTCCCCACGGCAGAACACCCCGGCACGCCCATCCTGCATACCAAGGCGTTTTCGCGTGGTAAAGGCAAATTCATGCCAATTGACTTTGTCCCCGCTCCCGAGTTGCCTGACGACGAATATCCGTTCATCCTAAATACCGGGCGCGTCATCTACCACTGGCACGGTGGAGAAATGACCCGTCGTTCCAAAGGTATCATGGAAGTATATGGCAAACCATTGATAGAACTTAATCCGGATGATGCCGAAAAGATGGGCGTCAATGGCAACAAGACCCTGCGCGTCACCTCACGCCGTGGCGCCATCGAAGCCGAAGCTTCGGTCACGGATCGGGTACCGCCTGGAATGGTGTTTGCCAACTTCCACTTCCCCGAATCCTCTGCCAACGAACTCACCATCGCAGCTCTTGATCCGGTGGCGAAGATCCCCGAGTACAAGGTTTGTGCGGTGAAGGTGGAACTGGTCAAGTAAAAAAATTGCTGAAAAATAGTGGATACTTGATGTTCAAGTATCCACTATTTAAAGAGCGGAGAATTTTATGGATATTGAAAAGATCCTCAAATATGCCCTGGAGCGGGAATATGAAGGCAAGCGTTTCTTCAGCGAAAATGCCGGGCGCCTGCAAAATGCAGCTGCGCAAAGCGCATTCAAAGCGATCGCGGAAGAAGAACAACGACACATAGACTTTATTTCAGCCCAGCTTGCTGCCCTGAATACTGGTGTTGAAGCCGCATCCCCTGAGCTGCCCAAAGCTGGTTTCTTCGCCGACCGTGCCGAAAGTCAAAGCATCATGGATACTGTTGCTGAAGCCATGGTTGCCGATCTGCCTGTATTGCGCATGGCTTACCTGATTGAGCGCGACTTTGCTGAATTTTACGAAATGGCAGCCCGCAAAGCCGAAGGAAAAGCCAGGGAAACACTTGAAATGCTCAGCGCCTGGGAAAGCGGTCACGAGCGCCTGTTCAAACGAATGCATGACAAAGCTTTTGAACAGTACGCCCAAATGCCCTGGGGTGGTTAAGTTTAATAATGAAAGCTGAAAGTTCTCCAACACAATTTTTGCGCTATAGCGCAGGGAAATGGGCACCCCTGGGAAAAGGTATCATCAATGAAACCCCGGTTTCATTGACTGTGAATGGTCAGGTCTGGCTTACTTTGATGTGTACGCCAATTGATCTGGAGGCGCTGGCGATTGGTTTCCTATTTAACGAGGGTGTCCTGAAGAGCAAGGACGAGATCGAACTGGTGCAGGTTTGTCAGCAGGGGGATAATGTGGATGTCTGGCTCAACCACCCGGTTGAGCAGCCTAAGGATTGGAGGCGCACCAGTGGCTGTACCGGCGGTGCAACCGCAGTTATCCTCGAGCAGCTGCATCCCGAACTTAAAAATGGCTTTGTCCTGACCCCTGAGATGATCCAGACCCATATTGAGACTTTGCTTGAGAATCAAAGCCTGTATCGTGAAGTGGGTGGTGTCCATACTTCGATCCTTTCAGATGGGCAGCATGTGATTGCATCTGGAGAGGACGTGGGACGGCACAACTCGCTGGATAAAATTGCCGGGAAGTGCCTGTTGGAGGATTTGCAGCCTTCACGAAAAATTTTGGTCACTACCGGACGGGTTAGTTCAGAAATGATTCAAAAAGCTGCGCGGATTGGGGCACCGATTGTCATTTCCAGAACATCAGCCAGCTCTCTTTCGGTTATGCTTGCAGAAAAATGGGGCATCACTCTGATAGGCTACGCGCGCCGCGACCAGTTTATCGTCTATACACACTCTGGTCGAATTCTGCAATCCAGCGAAGGTGTTTTTCCACATAATCTGCATCAGATTGCATAATTCACACACGTAAAAGCACGTTCAATTTAAAAAATTCCACCTTTTCCAAACCGCCAGAGAATATCTGGTGGTTTTTGTTATTTCAGCCTATAAATCCTGTCGGTTATCCATACTCTTCTCTTCCCGGTAATCATATGATCAGTAGATTATGATTCCTACCTTAGAAAGGTTGCTCCTGGGTATTTCAGTTGGGAATTTGGTGTGTAGCATCAGAATAATACTCAGGTTCAACGTTCACCTGGATGATTTACTGGTGCTCAACAACTTGAGCGGCGACATGTTATATTCTCCCGGGTTGGTTTTGAATATTCCAGAAACAAAGCGCCCTTTCCCGTGGACGCACGCTTTACGCCCCATCCAGCCACATACATAATTCCCAAAGCGCAAATGACCATTTATGATGTGGCTTGATATTTTGGCGACGTTAGACCGAATGCGATCCGAAAAAATAATAGTTTGACCTCGCCCCTTTTGACCCTTGGACAGACCCTGCAAATCCCCTGAGAATGACATTGTCATAAAATCACCACCCATATTACCGGACGCGCACAGGTATGAAGAGGGCTGTGCCGGTTAGTTTTCTTGGGAAATGAGTATTTCCATTTCAAGCCTGGATGTTGATACGTTTGGTCTGGAAGTTCGATCGTGTCTGGTTGTCTGGCTGGTCGGATGCGGACGATGACTTGTTGAAAGTGTTTGAGTTAACGTCAGGCTTTTCATCCGGAGCTGATTTTTTAGTATCCGAACCTTCGACGGAGTCTGATTGCCCGCTGCCCTGTTTTGTTTCCGATTGCTGTTGGATGACCTGCTGCTGGGCTTCCATTTGTGCCTTTGTGGCAGCGGCAGCCACTGCCCGATCCTGTCCGGAGGGCTGGGCTGGGGCGAGGGCGGCGGCGATGACCCGTATCATTTTGCTGATGGTAGCTTCGGGGTCGTCCCGTACAGGGCTTGAGTCGATTGAGACCTCGCCGCTGACTGCATACAACCTGCCGTCTGATCCAGTGGCATACCCGAAACTTGCCGCACCGCGCACAAGAGAGCCTCCCGCCATCACGTGGGCTTGCTCGTGAGCGCGCACTTCGCGGTCGGTTTGTTTCAGTTTCTCCAACTCACGAGATTCCTGATCAGTGACGGGCGAATTGCTGACTTTGGCAGGTGCACCGGTTTTTTGAGCTTGTGATTCATCTTTCAATAACCCCGCTTTTTTTAAGGCTTCTTCTGAAATGGTAACACGGTAAGGCTGCAATTCCTGTGTTTCGCCGGCTGCGGGGAGAATTCCATCCCGCTCTGTCTGGGCGCCCTGATTAGGTCTGCTGGAGGTGGCACCCTCCGCGGAAACCGAAATTTTTGTCAGGGAAGTATCGAGACTTAAACTCATATTTGGAATTATCCTGCTCTGTGGTTTGAAGACAGATGCAATCAACCTAAGCGTATTATCGGCTGGATTCTCAAAAACTTGAGAGTCTAAAAATGGGCTGGAATGAAATCATCATCCAGCCCATGCGTTAAAAAATATCCTTCGGGTCAGTAAAAAATATGCATTCCTTGTTGGAACTGGATTTCTTCGAGGCAATAGGGGCACTTTTTCATGATCCGGCTTCCTGTCCGTCCTTCCCTTTCTTTTTGTTAATCCTAGCATCAAGGTGGGAAAAGAGGAATTCGTACCCACACCCAAGTTATCTGGATAGAAGGTTTTAGCTCTTTAATTTAAACCGGGCAACCATTTCATCGTGCGTGCGGGCTGTACCGACCAACGCAAGGGCTGAGGCGGTTACTTCTTCGGCCTGGGCGCTGATGCCTGCCACCGAAGTGGATACTATCTCAATTTCGGTCTTGTTTTGCTCACTGAGGCCGGTAATGTTTTCAAAAGTCTTTGAAACTTCGCCTGAGCCGTCAGAGAGGGTTTCAACCGTCAGGGAATTTTGGACCACCACCCCGCTTACCGCACCCATTGCGGTGATCAGGTCATTTGACAGACAACTCATCTCTTGGACAGCCTGGGCAATGGATGCCACCTTGCCACCGACCCGATCAACGGCTGCGAGGATCTCATCCAGGGCAGTTTTGGCCTGATTTGCATTTTCGACGCCTTTTTCAATTTCCCCTTTACCCTCGCCCATGGCGGCGACGGCCCGGTCACATTTACCTGCATATTGCGGATCAAAGCGTCAATTTCCTTTGTTGCCTCGGAAGAGCGTTCAGCCATTTTGCGAACTTCATCCGCAACTACAGCAAACCCTTTACCATGTTCACCGGCACGCGCGGCTTCGATGGCAGCATTCAATGCCAGCAGGTTTGTTTGCGAGGCAATATCATTGATGGTGTCTGTTATGCGTCCAATCTCGCCGGAATGGATGCCAAGCTCTTCCACTCTACCAGCAGTTATGCGGGTCTTTTCACGGATGGAATGCATGCCCTGGATGGTGGATTCCACTATTCCGGCGCCGTTGCGGGCTATCTCAGCTGCCTGCCGGGAATCATGACTGCTGTTTTCGACATTGCCGAACACATCCTGGATGTCGATGTTGATCTGCCGGGAAATCTCCGTAGCCCCATTAACCGCCAGGGTTTGCTTTTGAGCGCCTGAGGTCATCTTCTGGATCGCAACGACCATCTTCTCAAGCGAGGCAGCAGCATTGAGGATGCTTGCGCTTTGCTGGACAACTCCCAGGGAAAATTTTTGCATGACAGCCACAATCTGGGATGTGGCTTCTTCAGATTGTATGGAAGCGGATGCCAGTTTTTGGGAAGCAGTGTTTCTCTTGCTATTGGTCTCTGCCATCTGCTGGGTATTTTGGGTCATATCGCTGATGGCGCCGCTGGTTTCCTGAAGGCTGGCAATCGTCTGGTTTTGAGCAGCCGCCATTTCTCCCAACTCGTCATTAGCATGGTAGTTAATCGGCTGTACCTCGATCCGGGTTGTGCGGGTTAAATCTCCAGCGGCAACCACGCGGGCAACCTCACTCAGGTGGGGCAGGTCGGTAAGCGCTATCTGTTTCGAGCCATCGCGGATCATTAATATCGGGCGAATCAAAGCCCGGGCAATAAGGCGGGCGATTATTAAGGAAATAGGGATGATACAGGCGAATACAATCAATGAAACGATCAGGAAACGGCGTTCTTCTTCCAAAACATTATCAGCGGGCATATCAATTGCCAGAACACCATCCAACTGCCCATCGGAGCGATGGATGGGGGCATAAGCGGAGAGAAAAGTGCCCCATTCATTTGTATAAAAATCGGGTTCGACGACAACCTCTCGCATGGTTGCGATGTTGACGGCCAGAGCGGGACCAGGATCTGAATAGACCTCACCGATCGGGACGGGATCGGGATCGCTTCCATCAACCACAAAATAGATCTCGCCCTGATCGTTCTGACGCATGGTATAGAGCGGGGGCAAGGCCGTAACCTGCTTTTTCCATATTTATAGAAGAAGTGGGAGGTATAGGCTGGTTAGTTGTTCATATTTGGACCAATCCACTGTTTTTATATGATTTTCAACCTCTGAATGGGAGAAAAATTCGCGGTACATCTGTTCTGTCTGAAATGATTGTTTTTATGATTACATGACGTGGAATGCAGGTAATAATTATTTGGCAGATGGCGCGGGGGAGAGAGGGCTCTACATGGGCTTGATAAATTAGCTGGCTTTTTGTATATCTCAACTTATCGGATATGTGGCATAATTAATATCAATATAAACCAAAGGAGGCTCACCATGACTACCGTTCGCAATCTGCTTGAGGCAAAAGAAACCGAAACGAATTTTTCCGTTGCATCCACAGATACTGTTTTGAACGCCATTAAGATGATGGCTGAAGCGCGCATCGGCGCTGTGCTGGTTACTGAAGGTGGAAAGGTGGTTGGTATCTTCACCGAGCGTGACTACCTCAGAAAAGGCGAGAACGAAGGACGTGTGGCGAAAGATACCCGGATCAAGGATGTGATGGTATCAAAAATGATCACAGTCACCATGGATACATCAGTCGAACAGTGCATGGCACTCATGAAGCAATATAACGTCCGTCACCTGCCTGTTGTGGAGAAGGACCATCTTCTTGGCGTGGTCTCCATGCGCGATGTTGTCTCCGCTGTCCTGGATGACAGGGAATTTGAGATACGCGGACTGGAAAACTATATTATGGGGACGAACTTCCAGTCATAGCTTAAGATTAATAGTCTGAAAATTTAGCACCGTTGCTTTAAAAAATAAAAAACAATTGCCTTCAGGAAAATCAGGGCAATTGTTTTTTATTAAATTTCAGTGGAAAACCATCCGTACTTCAGGCGCCAGCCAGTTTGCTGTTTGAAATTTGGATTTGTTTGGATAATCCTCTATTCCACTTTTTTTCCAGAATCGAGCCAGAAA
>JAIFNG010000129.1 GCA_020047815.1 Anaerolinea sp. | reverse complement strand
GAACAGGTGATCGAAAATCTGGCGAAGGTGATCGTTGGCAAACAGCAGGCCATCGAGTTGATCGTGATCGGGTTGTTGTGCCAGGGGCATGTACTGATCGAGGATGTGCCGGGGGTGGGCAAGACCATGCTCGCGCGCAGTCTGGCGCGTTCGCTCGATTGCAGTTTCAACCGCATCCAATTCACGCCCGACATGCTGCCCAGCGATGTGACGGGCGTTTCCATTTACAACCAGCAAAAGAATGAATTTGAGTTCCGTCCGGGTCCTGTCATTGGGCAGATCATCCTGGCGGATGAGATCAACCGCGCCACGCCCAAGACCCAGGCGGCTTTGCTCGAGGCCATGGAGGAGCGCCAGGTGACGGTGGATGGGGTGACCCATATTTTGCCCAAGCCTTTCATGGTGCTGGCGACCCAAAACCCGATCGAATACGAAGGCACCTTCCCGCTGCCCGAAGCCCAGCTCGACCGCTTCCTGTTGCGCCTGCGTCTGGGGTATCCATCCATTTCAGATGAGATCCGCGTGCTCGATGCCCAGCAGCTGCAGCACCCCATCGAGACTCTGCAGCCCATCGTCAACCTGCAGCAGATCCTGCAGGCAGCGGAGGATGTGAAGCGGGTCTTTATTTCCCCGGCCATTAAACGCTATGTGGTGGAGTTGACCTCCCACACCCGCAAAAGTGAAGATGTGTACCTGGGCGCCAGCCCGCGCGGCAGTCTGTTCCTGGCGAGAGCGGGGCAGGCGCGGGCCGCCATGCTGGGTCGTGATTACGTCCTGCCGGATGATATTCAGGCCCTGGCGGTGGCCGTGCTGGCGCATCGCATCATCGTCAGTCCCGCCGCCCGCCTGCGTGACCTGGGGTCAGACCGCATCGTGCAGGACGCGGTCTATGCCACCTCGGTGCCCGGCGGCGAATTCTTCTCTGACCAGCCCGGAAAGAAAGCCAGATGAGATCAGGTCGGATTTTTGTCGTCCTGCTGCTGTTGGTCGGCGGCGCGGGCGCAATGATCACGGGCGCCGATCTTTATTCGCGTTTTATTTACCTGGGCGTCCTGCTCACCATTGGCAATTGGCTCTGGGTGCGCTGGGTGGCACGCGGATTGCGTGTAACCAGAAGCGCCCGAGTCTTACGCGCCAATGTCGGTGATTTCTTTGAAGAACATTACGAGTTGATGAACGGCAGCCGGGTCGTGGCGCCCTGGATCGAGATCTTCAACCGCTCGCGCATTCCCCATGCCTCTGGCTCGCGCCTGATGTCTCTGGTGCTGGGACGTCAAAAGCGGACTTATCTGGCGCGCACCTGGCTTACCCGGCGCGGCGCGTTTACGCTGGGTCCCACCCGCATTACCACCGGCGACCCGTTCGGATTGTTCCGCTCCAGCCGCGAGGTCCCTGCCGCGCAGACCCTGCTCGTCCTCCCAATGCTTTTTAACCTTAGCTCCTTCCACCTGCCGCCCGGACTTTTGCCCGGTGGTCAGGTCATACGCCGCAGGTCTTCAGATATCACGCCGCACGCGTCCGGGGTGCGCGAATATATTCACGGCGACGCGATGAAGCGCATTCACTGGCCCACCAGTGTGCGCCGCAACCAGTTGATGGTCAAGGAGTTTGAGCAGGACCCGCAGGCCGAGGTCTGGCTTTATCTTGATTCGCAGGCTTCTGTGCATCGTCAGAAACCATACGTGGATGACCAGGTGCCGACCGAGACCACATTTTTTGGGCGCAAGCCGGAGTTCAAACTGCCCCCATCCTCGCTTGAATATTCGATCAGCATCACCGCCTCGCTGGCTCATTATTTCATCGCCCAACGCCGCGCAGTGGGCTATGCCAGCGCCGGGCAGGCCTTCACCGTCCACCATGCCGAGCGCAGCGAACGGCAGGAAGGCAGGATCCTGGAGACCCTGGCCTTTGTCGAAGCCGATGGCGACCTTTCGATCGCCGCCCTGGTGGCGGCGCAAGCTTCGCAGCTGCCGCAAGGCTCAACCGCCATCTTGGTCACGCCCACCACGCGCCCCGAACTTTTGCAGGCAGTGGACGACCTGCAGCGGCGGTATTTGCGCCCCGTGGTTGTCCTGCTGGATGCGGCCACCTTTGGCGGTCCACATGGCACCGAAAAACTTGCCCGTTCCTTGCACGAACGGCGTGTGCCTGTCTGCCTGGTCGCGTGTGATGCCGACCTCAAGCAGGCGCTTTCCACCCTCACCACCGATCTGATTTCACAGGAGATGCGTAAATGGCAAAGTCCCGTATTGTCACACTAGATCTAAATTTTCAGGGGATGAAGAATTCGATCGCCACGTACATGATCCCGCATGACGGGGGAGTGGTGCTGGTCGAGAGCGGACCCGGCTCGACCCTGCCCGCACTGCAGGCGGCTCTGGCGCAGGAAGGTTACTCGACCCGCGACATAACCCACGTGCTGCTGACCCACATTCACCTCGACCATGCGGGCGCGGCGGGCTGGCTCTCGCGCCAGGGTGCGCAAATATTCGTCCACCCCAATGGTGCGCCGCATTTGCTCAACCCAGAAAAATTGATCGCCAGTGCCACGCGCATCTATGGCGACCAAATGCAAACGCTGTGGGGTGAGTTCCTGCCCGTCCCGGCGGATAAACTGACGACGACAACGGATGCAGAGGAGATCATGGTTGGCAGTCTGCGCATTCTTCCGCTCCACACACCGGGTCATGCCGAACATCACTGCTGTTACCTGTTCGAGGATGTCTGTTTCACGGGTGACGTGGGCGGAGTGCGGATCCCCGGTTATAAATATATGCGCGCGCCCATGGTGCCGCCTGAACTGCACTTCAGCAAATGGCGTGAGACCCTGACCCGTCTGCAATCCTTTAAATTTCCGCGCATCGCGCCGACCCATTTTGGCATATTCGATGATGCCGAATGGCACTTGAATGAATTGCAAAAGATACTGGCCGAGACCGAGAAGTGGCTGGAGGAAGTGATGCCCAACGATCCGCCGGTGGATATTCTGCGCGCCAGGTATGAAGCCTGGATGGAATCGCAAAGTTACGCCCAGCACTTGAGCGAAGATACCATCCGCGCCTACACCCTGGCCAACCCGCTTGGCATGGGCGCCGATGGCATGCTGCGTTACTGGAAAAAGGTGCGCCAGCCATCGTGAAAGGTTTCTCCCTTTGGTCGAAACTACAAATTTTGTGTTGCCATTTCGACGATTGCTTTCCGAGGAGAAATCTTGCACCGCAGAAAACCAAGGTTTCTCCCTGCGGTCGAAACGACAAACAGGGGTCGAAACGACAAATCTTGTGAAATGTCATTTCCGGAAGTACACCGGGACAGGTGCCCGACGAGTGCCCCTATATTGTCGTTTCGCGAGCGCCCTTCGAGGAGAAACCTTCACCACCATCGAGCAAGGTTTCTCGCTCTGCTCGAAACGAAAAAAAGAGGTCGAAACGACAAACAGGGGGGCGAAACGACAAGCAGGGATCGACATGATAAACAGAGGTTTAAACGCCGATGCGGCACAAAGAATCTGGCGAAATGTCACGCGTTAAGCGTGATGCTTGAGACATGGCAAAATTGCACAATAAAGATATACTTTGGTCGTCAATTTTTTCAGTCTTTGAAGAAATTCCCAACAATGGTGAACCAAAGACAATAACCCTAAGGAGCAACCATGAAGGACTTTCTCTCGATCTCCGATTACTCATCGGATGAAATTCAAGATATGCTCGACCTTGCGCTCACGCTCAAGAAGGAGCATTTCAAGAAAGGCAACAAGAAGATCTTCAAAGGAAAGGTACTGGGAATGATCTTCCAGAAACCGAGCCTGCGCACCCGCATTTCATTTGATATGGCCATGCGGCACTGCGGCGGCGACGCGCTTTATCTTTCGCCAAGTGAGATCGGCCTGGGCAAGCGCGAATCCATTGCGGATGTGGCGCGTGTGCTGTCCGGGTATGTTCAGGCGCTGATGGCGCGGGTCTTTGATCATGCGCACGTGCTGGAGCTGGCAAAGTGGTCTGAAATTCCCGTCGTCAACGGCTTGAGTGATTACAACCATCCCTGCCAGGGCATGGCGGACGCCTTGACCATCATTGAAAAATTTGGAAAAAAATCAAAAGGCTTGAATGTCAGTTATATTGGGGATGGTAATAACGTCACCACTTCATTGATGCATGTCTCTGCCCAACTCGGCTGGAATTTCACAACCGCCACGCCTGAAGGCTACGACACCAACCCCAAGGCAATTGAGATCGCTGAAAAGATCGCCATGAATACAGGCAGCAAACTGACCTTCCTGCGCGACCCGCACGAAGCGGTCAAGGGTGCGCACGTCATTTACACCGACACGTGGACCTCCATGGGTCAGGAAGAGGAAACCGCCAAGCGTGAGCAGGTCTTCCCGCCTTATCAGGTCAATGCCCGGCTGGTGGATGAAGCAGACAAGGATGTGATCGTCATGCACTGCCTGCCTGCGCATCGCAATCACGAGTTGACTGACGAAGTCGCCGATGGTCCCCATTCGGTTATCTTCCCGCAGGCACATAACCGCCTGCACGCGCAAAAGGCAGTTCTGGCGCGTTTATTTGGTGCGGCATAAAACTAGTTCAGGAATTGGCAGCCCCAATTCCTGTTCAACCCTATAGGATAATCAATGAATACCCAGGACTATATTAAGATCGAAGAAGAATATGGTGCGCATAACTATCATCCGCTGGATGTGGTGATCGAAAAGGCGGAAGGGGTGTGGGTGTACGATGTGGAAGGCAAAAAATATCTTGATTGTCTTTCGGCATATTCCGCGGTGAACCAGGGACATGTCCACCCTGAAATATTGAAGGCCTTGATCGACCAGGCGAAGCGGGTCACCCTGACCTCGCGCGCCTTCCGCAATGACCAACTGCCGCTGCTCTACAAGGAACTGTCCGAGATGACCGGCTACGAAATGTCCCTGCCGATGAACTCCGGCGCAGAGGCTGTCGAGACTGCCGTCAAACTTGCCCGCAAGTGGGCTTATCAGGTCAAGAAAATTCCGCGCCACCAGGCTGAGATCATTGTCGCGTCGAATAATTTCCACGGGCGTACCGTGACCATCATTTCATTTTCCACCGAGCCGTCCTATCGCGATGACTTTGGTCCCTTCACGCCGGGCTTTGTGACAGTCACCTATGGTGACGCTGATGCGCTGGAGAAGGCCATCACACCCAACACCGCCGCGGTACTGCTGGAGCCGATTCAGGGTGAGGCGGGCGTCATCATTCCACCCGTTGGATATTTGAAGAAGGTCGCTGAAATTTGCAAGAAGAATAATGTGCTGTTCATGGCTGATGAGATCCAGACGGGGCTGGCGCGTACCGGCAAGCTGTTCGCGGCACACCACGACGATGTCCGCGCAGATGTGACCATTATTGGCAAGGCGCTGGCTGGCGGTTTTTATCCCGTCTCGGCGGTCCTGGCAGATAAGGCAATTCTCGGCTTATTCACGCCCGGCGAGCATGGCTCAACTTTCGGCGGTAATCCGCTGGCGGCGGCGGTATCCCGTGCCGCGCTGCGCGTCATCCGCGAGGAGAAACTGGCTGAGCGTTCCCAGTGCCTGGGAGAGTATTTTGTCGAACAGTTGAGTGAAATTCCCAGCCCGCACATCAAGGAAGTCCGCGGGCGTGGTTTGTTGATTGGTGTGGAACTCAAACCCGAAGCAAAGGGCGCGCGCCGTTTCTGCGAGGCTTTGAAGCAGAAGGGCATTCTTGCCAAGGAGACACACGACAATGTGATCCGCTTTGCCCCGCCGCTCGTGATCGACAAGGAAACCATTGATTGGGCGCTGCCGTCCATTCGTGAAGTTCTCAATCTGGAATAAATTCTATGGCCCTAAAGGTTCATGCGACCTTTAGGGCCTTTTATGTGGAGGCACATGATGAATATTGGAATTCCAAAAGAAAGCAGACCTTTTGAGTACCGCGTGGGACTTTCACCTGCAGGGGTGGAAATTCTCACCCAAAGCGGGCACCAGGTGATCGTCGAACACGATGCGGGCGCTCTGACCGGTTTCAGTGACAAGGATTACGAAAAGGTAGGCGCGCGTCTTGTGTTTTCACCCGAAGAGTCCTTTGGACGCGCCGACCTTGTGTTAAAGGTCTCCCGTCCGACGCGGGACGAATTGAACTGGCTGCGCAACGGGACAACCCTGGCTGGTTTCCTGCACCTCGCTTCGACCCGCCAGGATAAGATCGAGATCATGCTCGAAAAGAAGATCACATCCATTGCCTATGAACAGATCCAGACAGCGGATGGTTCCCTGCCGGTCCTGCGCCCGTTCAGTCAGATGGGCGGCGCAATGGTGGCGCAGATCGCGGCGCGACTGCTTCAAAATAACTGGGGCGGCAGGGGCATCCTGATGGGCGGTGTGCCCGGTGTTCCCCCGGCCGAGGTTGTCATCATTGGCGGCGGCATGGTCGGTACATCTGCCGCGCAAATGTTCCTGGGCATGGGCGCACACGTGACCGTCCTTGACCAAAATATTGGCGTGCTCCAGCGCATCTGGGACCGCTTCCCGTGTATCGTGACCAAACTGGCCACCAAGCGTAATATCGAGAGTTCGGTGTTATATGCAGACGTGGTGGTGGGCGCGGTACTGGCCAGTGGGCATCGCGCGCCGATCGTGGTAACGCGCGAGATGGTGCGTTCGATGAAACCGCGCTCGGTCATTATGGATGTCAGCATCGATGAGGGCGGTTGTGTCGAAACATCGCGCCCGACCACCCATGAACACCCGGTGTACATTGAAGAAAATATATTGCATTACTGCGTCCCGAACATTACCGGCGCAGTGGCGCGCACTGCCACTCATGCTTTCGTCAATGCGGCGATGTTGTACATTTTGGAAATTGCCGACAAGGGCGTCGAGAAAGCGATCGCCACAAATCCCGATATTGCTTCTGCGGTAAATACTCACGCGGGGAAGATGCAGCATCTTTCCCGCACAATGGCTGGAAAGGAATAATAATCATGGACTGGAAAAATGTTTACGAGTCCCGCGTGTGCAGCGCTGAAGAGGCGGTGCGGGTTATTAAATCCAACCAGCGCGTTTTTATGACCGGCAACGTCTCGGTGCCGCAAAAATTACTGGCGGCCCTGGTGGGGTATGCGCCGGAAGTAACCAATGTGGAGATCTGCCAGGCGCTTTCGATCGCCCCCAGTGATTATGTCAAGCCGGAGATGGAAGGACATCTTCGGGTCAACACGCTGTTTATCAGCGCCAATGTACGCAAGGCAGTGCAGGAAGCCCGCGCCGACTTTACGCCGGTGCTGCTTTCGGAATTCACCCTGCTTTTCAAGAATGGGATCCTGCCGGTGGATGTGGCCATGATCCACGTCTCGCCGCCTGATGAGCATGGTTTCTGCTCGCTGGGTGTGGAAGTGGGCTTGAGCAAATCTCCGGCTGAGGCGGCGAAGATCATCATTGCCGAAGTCAACGAACAAATGCCGCGCACCCTGGGCGATTCATTCATCCATGTCAGCAAACTGACCCATGTGGTGCCGGTTAATTATCCTGTGGTCGAAATGCCGCAGGGCGGTGACGGTGATGAGTTGAGCAAGAAGATCGCAGGCTATATTGCCGACCTGATCCCGGACGGCGCGACGCTGCAGTTGGGTATTGGCGGCATTCCCGACGCGGTCTTGAATTACCTTGATGAGAAAAAGGACCTTGGCGTCCACAGCGAAATGTTCTCGGATGGTGTGGTGCGGCTGGTCGAAAAGGGTGTCATCAACAATTCACGCAAGACCATCCATAATGGCAAGATCGTAGTGGGGTTCATTCTCGGAACGCAGAAGCTGTACCGTTGGGCGCATGATAATGCGCTGTGCGAATTCCATCGCCAGGAATATGTCAACGACCCGTTTGTGATCGCCCAGAACGACCGCCAGGTGGCGATCAATTCCGCCATTGAAGTTGATCTAACCGGTCAGGGCTGTGCCGACAGTATTGGTCACAAATTCTTCAGCGGGGTCGGCGGGCAGTTGGACTTTATCTACGGCGCGTCACGCTCGAAAGGCGGTGTGCCGATCATTGCCATGCCCAGCACCACCTTAATGAAGGACGGGACCCTGGTCAGCAAGATCGTCCCGATGCTCAAGCAGGGCGCGGGCGTGGTGACAGGACGCAATCACATGCACTACGTGGTCACCGAATACGGTGTTGCAGACGTCTATGGCAAAACCATCCGCCAGCGTGTTGAATCCCTGATCAGCATTGCCCACCCCGACTTCCGCGCTGACCTGCGCAAGCAGGCGAAAATATTGCAGTGGATCTAAGCCTGGGTAAATGGGCTTTGGGGTTCGGCAGTCCGATGTTGAACCATGTGGTTTGAATTTCCTCATTTTTGAACGGCGTATCTTTGTGGTAAAAATAAAACTGGCGGTCATCAGATCGCCAGTTTTGGTACGTAACCCTTTTCATGATTTCGTGGTAAAACTTAATGACTTTGTAAATAAAATAAGGAAAACAAAATGAGAAGAGCAAAAATTGTTGCGACCATTGGGCCTGCCTCTGAATCTGAACAGGCACTTGAGGCGCTGATCAATGCAGGGATGAATGTGGCTCGTTTGAATTTCTCACACGGAACACACGAGGAGCACGAGGCGAAAATTTCGCGGATCCGCGCTGTTTCCAAAAAACTTGGCGTGCCCATTGGCATCCTGCAGGATCTGCAGGGTCCGAAGATCCGGGTCGGCAAACTCCCGGCTCCGCTCCAGCTGTTGATCGGTGAGCGGGTCTGTCTGTATGCCACACAAGATGAACCGCCGCTGAACGACACCCAGAAGATCCCGGTGGACTTTCGAGAGCTCTTTGAATCCGTCCAGACGGGTGACCGCCTGCTGCTCGATGACGGGCGACTGGCACTCGAAGTGCTGAGCTCTGATGGGTGCGTGGTATGCGCAAAGGTACTCGTGGGCGGCACATTGTCTTCTCATAAGGGCATCAACCTGCCGGGTGTCAGATTACGCATCGCAGGCTTTACCGAAAAGGATAAGGCTGACCTTGCCTTCGGTATTTCGCAGGGTGTGGATGCGGTTGCCATTTCCTTTGTCCGCAGTGCGGATGATGTAAAGGTCGTGCGCGCGGCAATGGAGGCATTTTCAGAGGGTAAACACCGGCGGGTCATGCCGCTTTTGATCGCCAAGCTCGAGAAGCCCGAAGCCATGAATGAACTGGAGGAGATCCTCGAAATCGTGGATGGTGTGATGGTTGCGCGCGGCGACCTCGGCGTGGAACTTCCGCCGGAGCGAGTGCCGGTCCTGCAGAAGCACATTATCCACTCGGCAAATGCGCGTGCCAAGCTGGTCATCACCGCCACACAAATGCTTGAATCCATGATCCAGAATCCATTGCCCACGCGCGCCGAGGCTTCGGATGTTGCCAACGCAATTTTCGATGGCACAGACGCGGTCATGCTCTCGGCAGAAACCGCCTCGGGAGAATATCCAAGCGAGGCAGTAGCCATGATGTCCCGGATCGTCAAGGAAGCCGAGGCGCACTTTATCGAATGGGGAAGCCGGCAGGATGGCAGGGCAGGTTTGGGTGAAAGCGATGCCGCCTCGATGGCGCGCGCCGCAAACGTGCTCACCAAAGACCCCGAAGTCCGCGCCGTTGCCGTCTTCACCATGCAGGGGCGCTCTGCCTGGCTGATGTCCAAAGCACGCCCCGCCAAACGGATTTTAGCCTTTACCCCCGAGCAGGAAACCTTCAGGCAGCTTTCCTTCTTATGGGGCGTTCAACCCTATCTTACAAATTTTGCCGATACCATGGACGAAATGATCGCCGATGTAGATGCAGCTCTGCTGCGCCAATCGGGCATTCAACCGGGGCAGCAGGTTGTGATGGTCTGCGGCTATCCTGTCGGCGCACAACGCCCGCCAAACATGGCCTTGCTTCACACTGTTGGCGAGGCATAGCACCTGGAATAAAAAAAGCGTTGGAAATTTTTCCAGCGCTTTTTTTGTGCCAATAACTGCTCGAAGCTATTCCCATCCTGAGATCCTTCGCTTTTACTTTTCACTCGTCGCGATCAGGATGCCGATCCCGATCAACACGCCCCCGGCCAGGAAGAGCGGCGTGATCTTTTCGGAGAGGAAAAACCAACCAAGCAGGGTCCCGACAACCGGCTGGGCAAAGAAAGTCAGCGATGCGACCCCTGCTGGCAATTCCGCAAAGGCATAGTTCCACATGAACATTGCCAGTGCTGTGGAGATGATCCCGAGAAACAGCACCCCCAGGATAATGCCGGTGGTAATCTCGCCGATACCCTGTGTTTGCATTTCCCACGCGCCAAGCAGCAAGCTTGAAGGCAGACCGCCCAGGAGCATGATTGCGCTTGAGGTTAACAGGTCGCCGGTCTTTGATACCTTCCGTACCAGCACAGAATAAAGAGCCCAGGTTAGGGCCGCTGCCAGCAGGCTCATGTTGCCCCAAAACAGAGTCGGGGAGAGTTCCGCGTTACGGGGGTCGATCACTGCCACCACTCCCAGGGTGGAAACAGCCAGCGCGATGATACCCCGTTTTGTGGTGCGCTCGCCCAGTAAAAATGGCGCAAAGATCAAGACAAAAGCAGGCGTGGCGGACGTGACCAGTGAACCGTTGGAAGCGGTTGAAAGGTCAGTCCCAACGAATTGAAATCCAAGCGAAATGCCATATCCAACAAAACCGACCATGGCGCTGGTCCAAAAGAACTCCCTGGTGAGCGGGGTTTTGTTCCTGCGAAAAAAAATCACGATCCCCAAAGCGAATGCGCCCATCACCAGGCGGATCGCCAGTAATGGGAATGGGGGAATGACTTCCATCACGACTTTGCTGACAACGTACATCCCGCCCCAGATCGAGGCGGCGGCCAGACCGGCGAACAAACCTGCTAATGTGTGGTGTTTTTTCATGGTCTCCCGATTATATAATAC
>JAIFNG010000026.1 GCA_020047815.1 Anaerolinea sp. | reverse complement strand
ATGGCTGACCGCAGGCAGGGAAAACATGGGGCCAAAGGAAACAACAAAATACCAAAGCATGCCCAGATTGCTGAAGCCTTTTTTGTAGAGATAGATGGCGGAACCAAGCCAGATCAGAACAGGGATCGCCATAAATATCCTGGATAGTAGAATTTTGTCTAGTGTGGCTCCTTGAAGGATGAGATGTTCGGCAAAAGAAATGGCAGAAGAATTTTTGATCGTGATAAATGGATTTGAGATGTAAGGGCCTAACTGCGCGAAAAACTCGACCATGCGCTCGAAGCCCAGCGGCAGAAACAGTGCAGCGTTGATTACAAGCAGGGGGATCAGGCTTTTAAGTCCGTATTTCCAGACCAATATGATAAACAAAATACCAGGATATACTTTTAAATGTGTTGCGAGGGAAAGGAACAAGGTGGACAGCCAGATTTTTTCGGGGAAGCGGACTAATAGAAACAAGCCAAGTACGGCGGAAAAAGAGGCGAACACATCATAATTGCCATTCTTTAGCCCGAAAAACAACCCATAACTTGTGAGCGTGTACATGGTGATCATGCCTGCAATTTCCCACGACAGCCCCTGACCCTTTCCCGATATGGCGCCTGCAAGCAAGTTTGCCACAAGAATTGCAGCAATATTTGAAATGTAAAGCAGAGTTAAAAATATTATATAAGCCCTCCATAAGGTAAAGTAAGTGAAAGGCAAAGCCAAAACTGTAACAATGGGAGGGTAATTTGTGAAGTGACTTCCGGTTCCTTCCAAGATTGCTTTTGCCGGGTTATACCACCCAGTTTCAAAGTCCATGCCCGCCATTGCTTCGGTGGGTACGACTCGTGCCGGTTGCCATTCCATTTTTCTCCAATTTATACAGGGTAAAATGCCATTAAAAAAATATATAATAGCAGTCCATACCAAAATGGTGACCATAATATTCTGCTTTCTGGATCCGGCAGAGGAATTCCCCGTGAAAAACAGGAAACTGATGTTGATCAAAAACGCTGACAGTGAAGCAAACAGAATGGGAATTTCTATCAAGATATCCTTTTGCGATACATATCGTAGATAAAAGATTATTCCCATTAATGCAAAGGCGGCGCCTGAAATCCCTAAAACAAAAAACACGATGGATAGGTATTTGGGGCGTCCCACATATTCGCGAAAATTAATAATTGTGTTACTCATAACCATCCTATTTTACAAGTTTTAAAAAATGATTATACACAAAAAGCCGCTGAAACATGCGAATTGCATCACATCATGAGCTCGTATATCCAACCCAATCCCGCAGATCTTCATAGTTCGATTGACCAGAAAACGCCAAACTCTGGAAAAACTCCCGGTAACATTTTATCTTGATGCATTACGCCCCGCCGCAGCAGGGCTGTTCGATCACTGCGCGCCTTTTTTATCAAGGTAGTCACTGTAACCGCCCGCGTACTCCGCCAATTGAGCATCCTCGATCACCAGCAGTCTTTCGACCGTGCGGTCAAGGAAATAACGGTCATGCGAAATGACCAGCACCGTGCCTTCAAAATCTTCAAGCGCCTGCTCCAGCACTTCGGCTGAGGCAATGTCAAGGTTGTTGGTGGGCTCATCCAGCAATAAAAAATTCGCGCCCGACAAAACCACCAGCGCCAGCTGCAGGCGGCTGCGTTCACCACCCGAGAGTTCCCCGATCTTTTGCGAAACCTGTTTGTACGTGAAAAGGTAATGCAGTAGAAAGGCGGTCGCCCGTGATTCGCTCATCACGCCCGCATAACGCACGGCATCCAGCACGGTTTGATCGAAATCAAGCGTTTCATGTTCCTGCGCGTAATGCCCAATGGAAATACTCGGACCGATCTTGATCTCACCCGCGTCCGGTTGTTCGCCCCCGAGGATCATCCGCAGCAGCACAGATTTCCCCGCGCCGTTGGCACCGATCAGACCCACCCGCTCGCCATGCCAGATGGTTTCGTTAAGGTCGGCAAATATCCGCCGCGCGCCGAAGGACTTCGAGACCCCGGCTAGTTCCAACACCTTGTTCGATCCGCGCCAGCCGCTGAGCCGCATATCCATGCGCTTGCGGTCGAGCATGGGCTTGTCGATGCGGTCCACCCGCGCCAGGCGCGCTTCCATGGCATGGATGCGGCTTGCAAATTTATCGCTGAACTGCACCCAGACCTTATAGCGTTTGAGCGCCATTTCCATGCGCGCCAGTCCGCGTTTTTGGATTTGATACAGTTCCTCCTGCCGCGCCAGCCGCTCCTCTTTATCCAGCACGAACTCGGTGTAGTTGCCGCTGAACAAGGTCAGTTTGCCGTCTTCCAGCTCGGCGATGTGGGTCACCGCCGCATCCAGCAGGTAGCGGTCATGCGAGATCAGCACCACCGTCCCTTCGTATTCGCGGATCAGTTTTTCGAGGAACATCTTGCCGGGCAGGTCCAGATGGTTGTCGGGTTCATCCAACAGCAGGACATCCGGGCGCACCAGCAGCAGACGTGCCAACCCGACCAGTTTTTTCTGCCCGCCGCTCAAGACCGAGAGAGGTTTGTCCAATTCACCCGGAGCCAGGCCCAGCCCGGTCAGCAGGTCGCGCACGCGCGCCGGGTACGAGTCGCCGCCCAACGCGTGGTATTCCTCGACCAGTTTGTGCTGCGCCTCGAGCGCCTGCTGCAGGCAGCGTTCATCGCCATATACCTCGGGCAGGCCGAGACTATTTTCCACGCGTTCCAATTCTGCATGGACCTGCGCCACACGCGGGTTGCCCGCCAGCGCGGCATCGAGCGCCGTCAGGGACGGGTCCAATTCGGGAGACTGGGACAGGTATCCGCTGCTGACCTGGCGCGCGCGGGTGATGGCCCCGCCCAGTTCGGGAGCATACTCCCCTTCGATCATCTTAAACAGCGAAGACTTGCCCGCACCATTGGCGCCGATCAGACCGATCTTCTGCCCGGTTTGGATCTCCCAGTTGAGGTTTTCAAAAATGCGCTTTGCGCCCAAAATGAGGGTAATGTTTGCGAGTTGAAGTTGTACCATGTTATGTTCCGTTATTTTAATGAGGTTATCCAATAAAAACGCCGCAGGAGCAGCCTGCGGCGGGTGAAAGTGAAGCAAAAGCTTTCAGCATACAGGCGCGATTCAAGGAAGCCCCGCGAAAATAAAGCCGCGTACGCCGATCATCAATGGAGACCTGCCTGTGGTGAAGTCATAGATCATGGAGGGGATTATACACCGGTCCGCCCTTGCCAGTGAATGGTATAACACCAACCTGACCAGCGGACTGACCCAATTCCGCCTGCGCTTCAAGCTGGATAACAACAATAACTCCATTGCCAATTATCTCAGCCTGTAAAGTGGCAATGCGCCTGCCGATTCCCGTCCGCAGTTGGTCATTCAATATTACGTGCCGTAGTGTATCCATTGATCTGTCGTTTCGACCGCAGAGAGAAACCTTGCACTGAAACAGCAAACTCGCGCATCCGCAAAAGCGGAGGCGTTTTTTTACTTTAACCGGCAGAAGGTGTTACCGGGAATATTTTTTTGCACAAAAAAGCATCAGTGTGTTGAACAAGCTGGCAATCCTCCCTTGATGCTTACACGCAGTCGAAACTTCATCCGCTTAATAATATCGCTGCGCCAACCCGCTTTCGGCCTCTTAAACAAAGTGAATTTAATTAAGCATAATCTCATAATAAATAGCCAAAATGGGGGATTATTTTCAGGGGCTCTGGCAGGGCAGGTAGTGTAATATTGTTTTTGTAATTTCAGGAACGAGCAGGTCAAATAGTATCCTTGCGGGTTCGGGTGAAAAGGAGAAGGATCATGACCTGCCAGCAGGATCGCTGGGATAAACCACGTTGATCGAACACAAAAAATCTAATGCTGACTTTGACCAAAAATAACAGGAAAGACCTTGCTCTGTCTGAGCGCATAACTTTTCCCGTTATCAAATGGCACAAAAGTCAATGATCCCCATAAATTGGAATAAAAAAAAGGAGACTATCATGCGAAAAAGTACTTTATTTGTTTCTGCGGCAGTGACCGCATTCATGATCGCCGTTTTAATCGGCGTGGTATCGGCTTATCAAAACATTACCAGCGTGGCCGCGCAGCCCACCACATTCACCGAAGTGGCGCAGGTTGTGGTTCCTGTACCAACTCAAGAATCAACACCCACCCAGGAACCAACCCAGCCAGCGCCAACCATATCGGCAGAACAGGCGGCGGACCTTGCCAGCAAAGTGCTGAGTAAGACCGATCTGTATAGTGTGGAATTTACTCAATTCGAAAGCATCGATGCCTTTCTGGTCACCTTTTCATCAGGCGACCTGGTCTATGTTGGTCTCGACGGACAGATCCTTTCCATTTCCAAATTGCCCGTATCCGTTGTAACCATCACCAATAAAGGCAAGAATGAAGGCGATGGCAACAATAATCAGAATAACGACCATGATGATGACGATGACAACGATGATGATGGTGACGATGACTGATCGTCCCATCGTGAAGGAATTTTCTTATGGCAAATAATACCCCTCACTCCCGAAATTGGAGCGATGTGCAAATTACCATTGCAACAATTTCCATGGCACTTACTTTGATCTTTTGGAATCTCTTTGCCGGACCTGACCGTGAAACCGCTCTAAAACGCGCGGAAGAACAAGCCGCACTCGCACAAGCCGAGCGCGAAAGAATGGCTCAAGAACTGGCTGCACAACAAGCGGCTCAAAGCCAGGCACAGATCCTGCCCGCCGCAACACAGGCTGTCGTCAATGCCGCACAGCCAACTCCCCCCAGCGGGCCCATCCTTTTGGGCGGCAGCGCACCCCAGACCACCATTGTGGTTCGTGGCGGTGGTGGTGGTGGCGGGGGCGGCGGGACAGGCGGGTCATAATGACCCATCAGATTCAGTTCCGCGCCATGGGCACAGATATGCTCCTGTGCGTGGACAATGGATCAGAGGTTCCGCCGACTGAAATGGCGGAAGTCCCGTTGTGGTTCGAAGCATGGGAACAAACCCTCAGCCGTTTTCGCATTACCAGTGAATTGTCACGTCTAAATCAAAATAGCGGTCAACCTGTTGCGGTTTCTGAAACGCTCTGGCAGATATTCCACGCCGCACTGCAAGCTGAAAGGAAAACCGATGGATTGGTCACTCCAACCATTGCCAATGCGGTGATCGAAATTGGTTATGACCGCGACTTTTCGGAACTTACCGGGCAAAACCTGAGCCCTGGTCAATCTGCCGCCACACAGGTCACTCCGCTCGAATTCGTCAGTTGGGATGAAGCCACCCGCACCATTTATATGCCCGCTGGCGCATACCTTGATTTTGGTGGAATTGCCAAAGGCTGGGCAGCGGAACAAGTGGTGGCGCGCATCAAACATCACGGTTCGGTATTGATGAACTGCGGCGGTGATATTTCCTTGAGCGGCGCGCTGCTCGACGGCAGCCCCTGGGAGATCGGTGTCTTCAAGCCATTTGACCGCGCCAGCGGTTATGTGGAAATGCTTTTTTTGGACCATGCCTGCGGCGTCGCCACATCAGCCACAGACCGCAGGCGCTGGGTGCAGGGCGGCATCCTGCGGCACCACATTATCAATCCGCGGACAGGATCCCCCGCATTCACAGATGTGGTTTCCGCCACTGTGATCGCGCCCACCGCCATCGACGCAGAATCCGCCGCCAAGTCGGTGTTGATCCGCGGCAGCCAGGCAGGTCTTGCCTGGGTGGAGGATGATGCTGATCTGGCTGCACTGTTGATCCTGGAAAATGGTCAAATTTTATACAGCCAACGCATGGGTAAATATCTGCCTTTACCCAACAACGGCTAATGCATAATATTAAGGAGTACCGATGTCTGTCAATTCATCCACCCCGAACGAATTCAACGATTCGTCCATCAACCTGCAATCCTTCCTGATCCTGCTGGTTGCCATCACGATCGGTTTGCTGCTGGCGGTCCTGGTACTGCCAATATGGATGCCAAATCTGACGTTCTCCCTCGGCGGCACTGAGCCCAAGTCATTTTGGTATCTATCGCGCGCAACAGCCTTTGTATCGCTGAGTCTGCTCTGGGTTTCCATGGCGCTTGGTCTGGGGATCACCAACAAGATGGCGCGGCTATGGCCCGGCGCACCAGCTTCATTCGCCATTCATGAATATGTCAGCCTGCTGGGGATCGCCTTCGCGGCCTTCCATGCCCTCGTCATTCTCGGCGACCATTACATCAATTTCACGATCGCACAGTTATTGGTCCCGTTCAGCACACTTGATTACCGTCCTTTCTGGGTCGGTCTTGGTCAGGTTGGGTTTTATGTCTGGGTGCTGCTGGCTGCCACCTTTTACATCCGCCCGCTGATCGGACAAAAGTCATGGCGCTTCCTGCACTATGGCAGTTTTGGGATGTACCTGCTGGCGGTCTTTCATGGCATCTTCAGCGGGACTGATTCAAGCGCAGGCTGGGCACATAGTTATTACTGGTACTCCTTCGGCAGCCTGCTCTTTCTGCTGGTCTACCGCATCCTCTCTTCACTGATCAACAAACATTTTCCAGAAAAGAAACCCGCGCCGGCGGTCGCTCGTCCTGTGCAACAACCTTAACTAAAAATAGACGCGGATAGGATGCCGCAGCATCTGTTCCCGACAAAAACGCCTCCGTGAATACTTCACGGAGGCGTTTTTGTTCACTTCAACCGGCAGTTGTAGAGAGTATTTTTTTGCAAACAAAACGATCGATGGAATTGTGGAATTAAAGTAGGTTGGCATAAAAAAAATAATTAGCCTCCCTGGAATTGGAATATAAATATTCCTTTTACACCTGAATTTTTCCAGGTAACAATAAGCTTTCTCCCAGCTCATTTACTTGAGAAAGGAACACTTCTGCGGGCGGCGGATTTATCCAACGAATTGCCTCCCAGTCCGCATGACTAACAGAGCATAAGGCGCGTCCCAAGTCGACAGGAAAGACACCCATTGCCTTGCCCTGGGCGTTCGTAATGGCGTCTCGAACATTCAAGCTTTTCATAAAACAAAAACCCCAAATATCTGCCAGATCTTTGGGCTCATCGCGATCAAGTAAAGCCGTAATTTTATTGGCAAGAATATTTTCTGCGGTATCCAATCGTCCAAGTGTTGAATGGTTTTGAGTTATACCAACCCGCGCAGGAACATCATTGATAAATTCGATCTTCAACATGACATTATCTTCAAGTAAATTGAAGCGAGCAAACCTCTCCTCTTTCAACAATACCTCACAGTGCCACCTGACATTGAATGCTTGAATTATTCTTTCCACCCAGAGACCAAAATATGAGTCATCGTTAACAAAATAATCCAAGTCATCTGAAAATCGATGGTTAAGATAGCCCCGCGATGCTGCCGTTCCGCCGGACAGGTAAAATTCTGTATCAACCTGATTGATGACTTTAATTACACGATCTTGAAAAGGATATAGAACGTCAAAATAATATGAAGAATTAGCCATCCAAAACCTCTGGATGCTTGATGGGAAGCCAGCTCACAAGAAAATCAAAGCCACGCACGCGGCTTTTCGAGCGGACACCCGGGCGCCAACGGTGCCAGTTTTCCACCAGCTGTTTAAAGCCGATCAGACGAATGATCTCTTCATAGGGAGCATAGTCAAGAAGGCGGCAGGCTGCCCAATCCCTATCCAATCGTCCCATCGCCCGCCGACCCTCGAGAATTTCACGGAATTGAGTTTCATCCAGGTCATAATCCCAGACATAAGGGTAACGCTGCGTTATATCCATATGCATACGATTATACACTGATGAAACAATTCTGATTACGCTTCCCTGCCGCTTCATGAAGGCAAGGGGTTTTTACACCATTCTGCGCTTTTGGAGACTGACTATCATGTTGCTATTCCGAATATTTACAAGTCCGCTCCAATGGGCAAATTACCCTGCCAGCTCCAGCCCGTCGAAAAGCAAAATTGAATGAAGGCGATCTGCTTGAAGTCCTTGTTGAAGAGGATGGGTCCATTCGTCTCATTCCAAAATTACCCATTGATCGTGTCCTGGCAGAGAAGTATCAGCTGGCAGATGTTAACTGGGCGGTAAAACAAAAGAGCAAAAAGAAATGACGCGAATTATTGTATGCGACACGGGACCACTCCTGCATTTAAGCGAAGCAGGGGCGATTCATTTACTGTCGCAGGCAGGGGAAATTCTAATACCTGCACTTGTTGCAACTGAGTTTGAAGCAAATGCACAAGGCTGGCCTCCGCCACAGTAGGTAAAGGTCGTTGATCTTGAAAAATCGACCCGGCAAAAAGCCCAAAAATGGGTGAGAGCGAATCAAATTGACGGCGGGGAAGCGGAAGCCATTGGTCTGGCATTGCAGGAACACGCCGATTGATTACTAACGGATGATGCGCAAGCGCGCCAGTTTGCTGAATCAGCGGGGCTGGAAGTTCATGGGTCAATTGGATTACTTTTGTGGAGTGTTGCGACTGAGCACATTCTTGATAAGGCGCTTGCACTTCATTTGCTGGATAACCTTGCAAATTCATCATTGTGGATCTCTGAACGTGTATTAAAGGAAGCCCGAAGAGCAATAGATGCCTTGCTTGAATAAAGAAATATGTGGAGATAATATTTGTGAAACGTATGATGAATTGAACAAAACGGCTTTTGGATTTAAGATGCATCTTATGTGATCCCCCACACAGATGGCGTATCTGCGATTAAAGTTATAAACCCGCGTGACCTAACCTCAGCCGCCATTACATCCCCGCCCATCCTGCTTAAAGAACTTCACAAAACACTTATTCCGTGGCGATCAGGGCGGCAATGTGGTCCAAAACTTTCGGCGAGCGCGCGCCGCCATACAGCAGACGGGCAAGGACTTCCAGGTCCAGTTTGTCGGCGGATCCCAGGTCTGAGATGAGAAGCTGTAATATCTTCCGGTCACAGGTTTCAAGCAGATCAGACGCCTTTTTCAGGTCTGGTGTCAGGAACATCTTGCGGTTCAAAATTCGCTCATGGCTTTCGGGGTCAAACTCAAAACAAAAGGTGTGAAAAAGCTGGTGCGCCACATCCAGCACGACCTGCGCATCCACCTTCGGCGTTGCTTTGGCAAAGAAGGCCTGCGCCTGTTCCTTCAATTGATTAAAGGTGACCTGCTCGGCGGAATTCCTGACCAGTTCGTACAATTTATAAATGATGAACGGACGCAGGTCCCCGCTTGAGACGCGGATCTTGTGGGCCGCCAGCAGGCTGGAGTATTGCTCGAACTTGCCCTCGGGCGTGGTCGCCACCGCCAGACCCTGCTTCGCCGCGCCATTATTCCCCGCCTTCGACACAGCCGGTTGGTTTTGACCGGAGCCGTTGGGGAGCGTCTTCTTAACCTTGTTCACGCCCTGCCATTTATCGTAGAAGATGAATTTATCGCAGGCATTGACCAGGTACTCGGCGCTTGTCCCGCTGATGCCCATGCCGATCACCGTCTTGCCATGCGCCCGCAGGCGGTGGACCAATTCGGTGAAATCGCCATCCCCTGAAACCAGCAGGACATGCGTAAAGGCGCTGATCTCGGTATAGTGCAGTTCCAGCGCATCGATCACGATCCGAATATCCGCCGCATTCTTGCCGCGTTTACTGCTGACGTGGATCAACTCCACGCCCAGCCCCAGCAGCTGGCGTTGTTTGGCGGCGGCTTCGGCCCAGTCGGCGTAGGCGCGGCGCATGACCACGCGTCCCATTTGTGCGGCGGCCTGCAAAATGCGGTTCCAATCCACGTCGGCATTTTTGCCGAACGTTTCCTCCACACTGATCTCTATATTGTCATAGTCAATGAAAACGGCTACCTGTGCATCCTGTCCCATCTCAAACTCCCGTGGTTGGAGCGGCTCAACCGGCGGCTCCCAATTTTCTCAAAAGTATAGCATAGGCATATCATTCTGTGGCAAAATAGAGCCATGCCCGAATCCCTGACCACCCTCAGCCAATCATCCCTGCAGGACTACCACGACTGCCCGCGCCGCCTCGAGCTGCGCTACCTGCAGCGCCTGGCGTACCCCGCCATTGAAACCGAGCCCGCGCTTGAGAATGAGAAGCACCAAAAGGAGGGTGAATATTTTCATCGCCTGGTCCAACAGCACCTGGTCGGCATTCCCGCCGAACAGGTCGGCAAATTAGCCAACACCGAAAATTTAAAAAGATGGTGGGACAATTACGTCCATGCCTCTGACCTGAAAGGTCTGCGGGACCTGCCCGGTCTGTTCGCCGAAACCACGCTTTCAGCACCGCTCGGACCCTTTCGCCTGGTCGCCAAGTATGACCTGATCGCGCTCAGCCCGGAGCGGGTCACCATCTACGATTGGAAGACCTACCGCCTGCGTCCCAGGAATGAATTGCTGCACACCCGCTGGCAGACCCGGGTCTATCGCGCTTTGCTGGTGCAGGCTGGCGCGCACCTCAACCACGGCAGCCCCTTTACACCCGAACAGATTGAGATGGTCTACTGGTTCGCGGACTTCCCTGACGAACCCGCGCGCTTCATTTATAAAACGGACCAATACCGGCGGGACTGGTCGGCGCTGGAAACCATCGCCGATGAGATCACCCACGCTGCGGACTTCCCGAAAACGGATAATCTCTCGACCTGCAACTACTGCCCGTATCGGTCCTACTGCAACCGCGGCATCCGCGCCGGGGACCCCGGCGACACGGAACTGGAAACCGCAGCCGATGAATTATTCGATATTAATTTTGAGCAGATCGGCGAGATCGCTTTTTGATCAGTGAACATCCGGGATCAGATGAAAATATTTTTATGGCAGGTTACCAGCTTTTCTGAAAACCACGGAGATTATTAATTGTCAATAAAATAATTAAGTTACTGTAGTTTCGCCAAAATAATGGAATGAGCATTGGAAAATCTGGTAGGATAAGTTTGCGACAAAATCCAAAGACCAGAGGTTCCCAATGCT
>JAIFNG010000071.1 GCA_020047815.1 Anaerolinea sp. | reverse complement strand
AAAGCACCCCAGTAGTGGCAAAGACGATCATGGCAACCGCGTTATTGTTGATACCCATCAGGGATGCGGTCAGGATGTCAATGCTGCTGGCACGGATTCCAAGCCCCCATTTAGTGCGGTATAGGAAGACCCACAACAGAGCAAGTACGCCAAAGGAGATACCGCCCGCCATCAGATCCATACGGCCAATGGAAACTCCCTCAATAAAGATCGGCTGGAGGTTGGTAACCGGAAATTTGCGGAAGACACCGCCATAGATCAGGTTGATGATATTGACGGTTGCCAGGTTCACGCCCATGGCAGAGATCATCATAAAGAGGCGCGGCGCTTTGCGCACCCGCAGCGGGCTGTAAGCCAGCTTTTCTGTGCCCACGGAAAGAATAACGGTCAAAATAATTGAAAAGAACGCGGCCAGCCAGAAAGGCATGAAAAGGGAGGTAATCCCGGTAAATGCCATGAAAGCGCCGAATGCCATAAATCCGTCAAATGCCCAGTTGGTGAAATTGTACACGCTATACACCAGCGCATATCCCACCGCAAGCAGGGAGTAGATTGCGCCAATCGAAATACCGCTCACCAGTTGTTGGATGAATAATTCCATAATTTGCTTCCCTTTCCAAAATTAAAAGGGGGTGTTTGCGGGTAGCAAACACCCCCAGTAGCGTCTATTAAGACTTACTCGGGTTGGAAGGTTTCAGTCAATACCCATTGGCTGTCTTTGATGGTCATGATCAACAGCGGTTTCTTGTAAGGGTTATGCGTCTCGGGTTCCATGGTGACCTTGCTGGTGAATAACTGCACGTCTTTCATAGTCTCCAGCGCGTCGCGGACGGCGGTGGGGGTGACATCACCCTTCTTGGCTGCTTCGCCAATAGCGTATTCAATCGCCATCAACGCATCCAGACCGTAGTAGGTATAGATGTTCGCCTGAACGCCATGCTTGGCTTCGAAGGCCTTGTTGAACTCTGCAAATTCGGGAGAGTCAGTGGTGACCCCCGTGGTCACGATTGCGCCTTCGAGTTGCGGTCCTGCCATTTCAAGTAGTTCAGGGACAAACACGCCATCCCCGCCCATTATCTGGACTTTCAATCCAAGCGCTTCCGCCTGCTGTGCAGCCAGACCTATATCCTTGAATGTATAGGCATCAACCACTAGCAACTCGGCACCGGCATCCTTGATCTTTGCCAATTGGGCGCGGAATTCGGCGTCACCCTGGGTGTAGCCTTCCTCGGCAACGATTTCGCCGCCGAGTTCAAGGAAGTGGTCTTTGAAAAACTTGTGCAAACCAACTGTGTAAGGGGACGCAATGTCGGTCAGGAAGGCAGCCTTGCGCAAGCCGAGTTTATTGTAGGCGAAATCAGCTTGTGCAAAACCCTGGTACGGATCAATGAAGCAGACGCGGAACATGTAGGGATGCAGTTTGCCGTCTTCAGAAACGGTCACATTGACATTGGATGCGGTAGTGGCAACCATCGGCACTTTGGCGGTATTGGCAATTTCAGCGAGAGGAATACCAGCAGATGACCAGGAGGGACCAATGATGGCAACTGCTTTATCCTGATCCATCAAGCGCTTGGCAACTGTTACTGCATCGGGCACTTCCGAGCGAGTGTCGTAAACGACGAGTTCAAGTTTGTAGCCACCAACCCCGCCCTTGGCATTGACTTCATCGACATAGTCCTGCATGGCAGGCACAGAAGCGGCGCCGACGTAGGCATCCACGCCGGTTTGCTCAGTGATATACCCCACCTTGAGCACTTTCTCCTGGGAACCACAACCTGACAGGCTCGTAACGAGCAGGGCGCCTATCACGAGCAAAAACGACCACTTGCGGAAAAACTGTGCGCTTTTATTCATACTACTTTTCTCCTTGTGTTTTTTGGACGAAAATCTGACACGTTCACAAAAGCTGAAAGTGATTTCAGCATGATGTCATGTAGTAGCGGCTCGATTGGTTTTTTGGCACAGACAGGCAGGGACCAACATTCAGACAGTCTCTTCCTGCGTTTAATTTTACTCCATTATTAAAAATCCATCCTTCGTGCACCCCATATGTTCCAGATTGTACAAGTGTTTGAAGTGCTTGTCAATCATTCGTTTAACAGACCATTTAATCGTTGATAAAGGAGTGATTTATAAGAATTTCGCGGAGTGTCCTGCCATCCAGCCTGCAAAAAAAGAAATGGACAAACAAAAAAAATACACCCCAAATCCTTTTTTCAGTGACTGATATGAATAAATATATCCAACAAAAAATCCCGGATCGCTAATTCTTTCTGCAAAGTGGATGCAGAATAAAATGGGGTTTGAGTTCTCACTAACTATACCGTCGGAACTGCAATGGCTGATTGAGTGGAGAATCTAAAATCTTTGGCTGCTTTATTAGACCTCTACGTGAAAGACCAGGCTTTGAGAAAGTCACGATTCGAACCTTGAGAGACATTACTAAACTGCAACACCCGGGTTATAAACATCAGGACTTTCGCTCGTAATTCTGATAGGATATAAGCATCCCTGATTTTCAAAGGAGAGAGTCTCACTGCTCTGGCACGCGATACGTACTCGTCCTGAACAACCAGAGTCAGGGTCTGCCGCCAAGGCTTCGAGCCACAAAAAAAGCGGTCCCCCGCTTAAGTCCTGAATTAAACTCTTCGCTTCGGAGATGACAATATGAATTCAAAGGCTCTATTAAGGAGCGCCAGTCGCACATTTGCACTTGGAATTGAACGCTTGCCACGCATCCTGTGTGATGCAACCACGATCGCCTATTTGCTTTTAAGAGTATCGGACTATCTCGAAGATAATGAGGAGATGAATGCCGATCAAAAAGTAGAATACTTGAATCTGTGGGTAAATATTCTACGTGAAGAGGAAAAGATAGAATTACTCACCAGCAAATTAACCCTGGCCAGCACAGATTCCCCCGACGCGATCGTGGCACAACACTCCAAAGAGATCGTTCAGCACCTGCATTCCCTGCCTTACGCAGTCCAGGAGATTATTATCGGTCATGTGATCAAATGCACTCAGGGAATGGCACGTTGGACAAAGCGGGGACCAAACGTCCATGATGAAAAAGATCTTGACGATTATATGTTCGAAGTAGCGGGACGCGTCGGATATTTGATTACCCAATTATTTGCATGGTATTCGATCACGATCCGCCGCAGAGAACAGGAGATCATGCCGCTGGCGCGGGAATTTGGTCTGGCGCTTCAAACAGTAAATGTGATCCGCGGCATTCGCTCTGATTATGACCGCGGCTGGGTGTATATCCCCCAAAAATTCATACAGGATATGGGGCTCACCAAAGAACAGCTCTTTGACCCCAGACATCGTGAACAGGCTTTAATGGTTTTGGATTTAATGACTGACAAGGCAGAGCGTCATCTCCGGCAGGCTTTGAAATATGTAAAATCCCTGCCCTGGTGGCAGCATGGAATCCGGCTTGGTTGCATTTTCCCATTGATGTTCGCCATCCGCACATTGACTGTCAGCCGGCATAATGCTCAAGTATTTGAAAATGAAGCCAAGATCACGCGTAATGAAGTAAAAAAGATCGTTCTGGACTCAACCCTGTGGGGCTGGTCCAATCTCTGGCTGGAACACTACTATCAGGAATTAAGTGCAATGTGAAATTTGCAATTTCAACAACAAGTTCAATTATTTGGGCGGGGGGAAATCTCTTGACATAATTCAGTGACTGAATTATGATTATATTAAATAAAGTCTATTGATTTACTAGGAGTTACAAATAAATTGAGACTTTCCAAACGTGGTGAGTACGGACTTCGAGCAATGATCGCCTTGGCAGAACCCGCCGAAAATAGCGATACACCCCAAATGATGCAGATCAAGGAGATTTCACAGCGCGAACAGATCTCCACCAAATTTCTTGAGCAGATTTTACTCACGCTCAAAAATGCGGGGTTGCTTCATAGCAAGATGGGTGTCGGTGGCGGGTATTACCTGGCCAGGTCTGCCAAAGAGATCACCCTCGGACAAATCTTCCGCGTGCTAGACGGTCCCGTGGCTCCCATTAAATGCGTCAGCCAGATGTCCTATGAATCCTGTGGCTGCCCTGACGAAGAAACCTGTGGCTTGCGGCTGGTGATGGGTGACGTACGCAACGCCATTGTCGGAATTTTGGATAACACCAGCCTGGCGGACGTAACCAAACGCCAGGACGCAGTCCGAAAAAGTCTTGGTAGATAAAATAGAGTGAGGCCTGACAGGCCTCCAAAATGGTAAAGCCTGTCAATTCACCTCAATTTTTTTATTTACTGCAAAAGTATACTAGTACTATAGACTATATATAGTATAAAACAAATTGGAGAATAATTATGCGGAACAATAATTTGATACTGTCATCCCTGCTGGTTATCGCTTCCCTGCTTCTGGCAGGATGCGGCGCCAATACACCCAAGCCTGCCGAGATCGGGAATAACTCGCTGAGCGGCACCATTTCCATCTCTGGAGCATTTGCCCTCTATCCGATGATGACCGTCTGGGCGGATGAATTTCACAAATTACACCCAGACGTAGAATTCGATGTTCAGGGTGGCGGCGCAGGCAAAGGCATGACCGACACGATCGCTGGCGCAGTGGATATCGGTATGATCTCCCGCTCCATCAAGGATGAGGAAACCGCCCAGGGCATCTTCTGGATATCGGTCACCAAGGATGCAGTTTTCCCGATCATCAGCACTGAAAATCCGGTTGCCGCCGATATTATCGCCAGGGGCCTCAGCCAGGAAACATACCAAAAAATATTTATCAGCGGTGAGATAAAGACCTGGGGTGAAGTGGTCGGCAAGCCCGAAATCACTGATGAGATCCATGTTTACACCCGTTCTGATGCATGCGGTGCTGGTGAGATGTGGGCAAAGTTTTCGGGAGGTGAAGTTCAGGATGACATCCAAGGCATTGGCATTAACGGTGAACCCGCGCTTGTGGATACCGTCATCAAAGATCCGCTGGGAATTGGCTACAGCAACCTAAATAGCGTATTCGACATGAACAGTGGAAGCCTCATTCCGGGAACCCTTGTCCCCCCGGTGGATATCAACGAAAACGGGCAGGCGGATGCCGATGAGTATTATAAAAACATGGATGAAGCCGTCAGTGCGGTGGCCTCTGAAAAATATCCTTCACCTCCTGCCCGCTTTGAAAATCTGGCGACCAAAGGCAAACCCACTGGATTGACATTGGTATTCATCCAATGGATATTGACCGAAGGACAGCAATATCTCAGTCAGGCTGGGTACGTGCCGCTTACACCGAAACAACAAGCTGAGTCACTTGAAAAACTCAAATGAATCAAATTATTACATCCAAATCAACAAAGGAAACGACAGGCCGGTTAACCCGGCCTGTCCCCACGCCGCGCACACGGCAAAATAATTTTGCCCAGCGCACTTTTTTTATTTTCACACTCCTGCCAGTCTCTCTGATCCTCATCGTCACCATTGCATTGCTCGTCCGCTCATGGCCGATCCTGAATGCCTATCCCCTAAGCAACCTGCTCTTTGGCAATATTTGGAAACCCACCAACGGACTGTTCGGTTTCTGGCCTTTCATCCTCGGCACATTTTGGGTATCCATTGTTGGGATCATTCTCGCTGTGCCTCTCTGCTTATTGACCTCGATCTATCTGGCTGAATATGCCCAGTCCAAAACACGCTCAATCGCCAAACCCGTATTGGATCTGCTTGCCGCAATCCCCCCCGTCGTCTACGGTGTATGGGGATTACTTGCCATCGTACCTTTTGTAGATAAAGTACTAGCACCTCTCTCTGACCGTTGGCTGGGTTCCATTCCAATATTCAGTGTCAACCAACCGACAGGTTTTGGCATCCTCGCCGCTGGCATCGTGCTAGCTGTGATGATCGCTCCTTTGATCATCTCGGTCATGTATGAAATTTTCTCCACCGTTCCCAATGATCTGCGTCACGCATCGCTGGCAGTCGGTGCGACACAATGGCAGACCATTAGAAATATCATCCTGCCGCAGGTTGCACCGGGAATCATAGCAGCCATCGTCCTTGGGGCATCACGCGCACTTGGAGAAACTATTGCAGTGTTGATGGTAGTGGGCAACATCCCACAAGTCCCAACCTCCATTTTCGATTCAGCATACCCGCTCCCGGCATTGATCGCCAACAATTATGGAGAGATGATGTCCATCCCATTGTATGATGCGGCCTTGTTGAGCGCCGCGCTTGTTTTGTTACTCGTCATCCTGGTCTTCAATATCCTTTCCATGCTGGTCATCCAGCGAATGCTGAGGCGAAAATGGGCTTCCTAATGAAAAAACGCTGGCAAAGACGTCATCTTTTGGAAGCCTTCATGAAATTCATCATGCGGGTTTCATTGGTCATTGTGGCAGCTGCGCTCGGTTTGATCCTATGGATTATCGTCGTGCGCGGACTGCCCGCCCTCTCATGGGATATGGTCACGAAAATTCCCGAGGGCGGTTATTACATGGGCAAGGGGGGCGGCATCCTGAATGCAATCCTCGGTTCGCTTTACCTTGCAGCAGGCGGAACATTTCTGGCAATGATCTTCAGCGTGCCGATCGCCATCTATCTCAAAGCTTATCTCGGCGATTCGAAATGGGGTCACTATGTACGGCTTTCACTGGATGTGCTCTGGGGCATTCCGTCCATTGTCTACGGCGCATTCGGATTCACATTAATGATCGCCCTGGGTATCCGCGCTTCATTACTAGCCGGCATCATTATTCTGGCACTGATCGAGCTGCCGATCATGACCCGCGCCATGGATGAGGTAATCCGCCGCATGCCCATCGATCTGGAATATGCCGCCCTTGCGCTTGGCTCCACCAAATTTGAAGTGGCACTGCGCGTGGTGACCCGCCAGATGTTACCGGGCATTACCACCGCCATCCTTCTCGGCTTCGGGCGAGGCATTGGCGATGCGGCTTCCGTCTTATTCACAGCAGGCTATACCGATCGAATCCCCACTTCATTGATGCGTCCCACAGCTTCACTTCCTTTGGCAGTTTTCTTCCAACTTGGGTCGCCTTATCCAGAAGTACAACAGCGCGGATACGCCGCCGCATTAATTCTGACCGTCATTGTCTTGGCGGTCAGCCTCGGCTCACGCTGGCTTTCGTCGCGATTGAATAAATACACCATTAAGTAGGGCCCCCAACACAAGGATAAATTATGGATGCACACATTCAAGTAAAAAATCTTAACGTCTACTACGGCAAACAACAAGCCTTAAAGGATGTAAATATTGAGGTCCCAAAGAAGCAGATCACAGTCATCATGGGCCCTTCAGGCTGTGGCAAGACCACCCTGCTCAAGAGTCTCAACCGCTTTCTTGAGATCACCGACGGCGCACAGATCACAGGTGAAGTGTTGGTGGATGGCCAGAATATCTACGACAGCGAAGTGGATGTAACCGAAGTCCGCAAGGTGGTGGGATTGCTGGCACAGAGACCTTCCCCCTTGCCCATGTCCATATACGACAATGTCGTGTATGGAATGAACATTCACAGGATGAAGAAAGACCGCAAGGAGTATAAAGCCGCCGTACGGCATTACCTCGAAATTGCAGGATTATGGGAGGAGGTCCACAAAAGATTACATGATCCCGCCACCAGCCTATCCATTGGGCAGCAGCAACGCCTATGCCTTGCCCGCGGATTGGCTGTCGAACCGGAGATCATCCTCGGTGACGAGCCCACCTCAGCACTTGACCCGATCTCTTCGCAAAACATTGAAAGCCGTTTAATTGACTTGAAACAGCAATACACAACCGTCATTGTGACACACACCTTGCGGCAGGCCAAACGCCTCGCAGACCATGTCATTTATATGTACATGGGCGAAGTGATCGAAGCAGGACTTGCAAAGGAGATCTTTTCCAGCCCAAAACACGAAAGAACAAAACAATATCTTGAAGGACTCTTCTAAAAATTTCAATTTGGCAATCCACATCCAAACCATAAGGAGATTCTCAACATCATGGAAACGAATTTCATCATATTTGTCGTCGTGGGTTTTCTTGCCCAAATGATTGACGGCGCCCTGGGCATGGCGTACGGCGTCAGTTCAAATACATTCCTGCTAAGCCTGGGGATCCCGCCGGCGGCAGCCTCTGCCAGTGTACACATGGCTGAGGTGGTGACCACTGGGATTTCAGGTTTCTCCCACTGGAAATTGGGAAACGTCAATTGGAACCTGGTTAAACGACTGCTGATCCCTGGCGTGATCGGTGGTGTGGCTGGGGCATACCTGCTGACGACATTTGATGGCGACATTATCAAGCCCTACATTTCCGCCTACCTGCTTATCATGGGAATTGTCATTATCATCAAAGCATTCAACATGAAAGATAAGCACAATGAAAATGAATACCACGGTCCCAAGATCAGTCTGCTTGGGTTGCTTGGCGGATTCTGCGACGCAATCGGCGGCGGCGGATGGGGACCGGTTGTGACAACAACGCTCGTTGCGCGTGGAAAACATCCCCGATTGACCATAGGATCAGTCAACTTTTCAGAATTTTTTGTAACCTTTGCAGAGTCGGTAACATTTGTTCTGGCCTTGAATTTTTATGAATACTGGCAGATCATCCTGGGATTGTTGATCGGCGGCAGTATCGCCGCGCCCATTGCAGCAGTGGCGGCAAAGAAACTGCCCATCAAAGCTTTAATGATCTTTGTCGGAGCGCTTATCATTTTCCTCAGCATCCGCACGATATATTTGGCTGTGAAGTAAAACTTTTCCAATATAAAAGATTGGGTCTTTCGTTCAACAAGCAGGACGAAAGTGGCAAAGGCATTGCGAGGAGATCATCCCTCACAATGTCATCCTGCAATGGTTTCAAAAAGCACTGCTGTAACTCATATTCTCTTGTTATAATCCGGGCCTACATGGCTATTGACCGTTTTGGACGAAACATCCACTATTTACGCATCAGCCTCACGGACCACTGCAATTTGCGCTGCATCTATTGCATGCCTGAGGATATGACCTTCCGCCCTAATGCCGATCTAATGCAGGATGACGAGATTATCTTTTTCACCCGCCTGTTTGCCAGCCTCGGCTTTGACAAAATCCGTTTGACGGGTGGTGAGCCAACTGTGCGCGCCAACGTAGTGAACCTTGTGCGCAGCATCGCCTCCACGGATGGCATCCGCTCCGTTTCCATGACAACGAACGGATTACTACTTAAGAAATTGGCGCAGCCCCTGGCTGAAGCCGGGTTGCAGCGCGTCAACGTCAGCATTGACACGCTTGACCCTGCCAAATTCAAACGCCTTACCCGTTGGGGAAAGCTGGATGATGTCTGGGAAGGAATTCTCGCCGCAGAGCAAGCGGGGCTTGCACCGGTAAAACTCAATGCGGTGGTGGTCAAAGGCTATAACGAAGACGATGTAATTGACCTTGCTGCCCTGACGATTAGTCATCCATGGCAAATGCGTTTTATTGAGATGATGCCCTTTGCAGGCGCAACAGAGATACAGGTTAACCAGGTCATTACAATGAAACAGATCCAGGAAAACATCGAATCTGAATTTGGCAAACTGGAGATCTCCAATAATGGGAAAATGGATGGCGAAGCGCAGGTATTCCACATTCCCCACGCCAAAGGCGATATAGGCTTTATTTCATCGGTTACGCATCCGTTTTGCTCGGCATGCACGCGCGCCCGCCTCACCTCTGACGGAAAACTGCGCCTGTGTCTTTTGCGCGAAAAAGAAGTGGACCTGCTCACGCCTTTGCGGGCCGGCGCATCGCTTGACGAACTGCGCAAACTCCTGCTTGATGGCGTTTGGGAAAAACCCTGGGGACACGGACTTGCAGACGGTGTCATCCCCCTAAACCGCATCATGAGCGAAATTGGAGGATAGGAAGAAACAGAACTCATGAAAAAGATCAAAGCGGTTTTATTCGATCTTGACGGCACTCTTTTTCATTACCTCCCCACTTCCGGGGAGGTTTTTTTGGAGTACATCACAAGCCTGGGTTTTAATATTTCAGAAGCAGACAGGATTTTCGCCGAACACTGGGTGCATTATTATTTTGCCCATTCGCCCGAAATTCAATCCGACTCTAAAATTTTCAAGGATGACGCAAAAGGTTTCTGGGAAAATTTTACAAAACGACGGTTGGTCGCTTTTAGCATGGATCAATCTCAGGCCAATAAACTGGCGCCCCAGGTTTCAGACTACATGAGCAAGGCTTACAAGCCAAAAATCCAGGTCCCCGAAGATGCCCATCTACTTTTGGGGTACCTGAAAGAAGCTGATTATGTGCTTGGAATGGTCTCCAATCGCGAATCGCCCTACCAGGCGGAAATGCAAAAACTGGAACTGGATCGCTATTTTCAATTCTTTCTCGCCGGTGGAGACATTAATTCCTTCAAACCTGACGCGCTCATTTTTAAACGCGCGCTGGAACTGGCAGGCACATTCGCTCATGAAACAATGTACGTCGGGGACAATTATTTTGCCGATATCATCGGCTCGCGTCGCGCCGGGCTGGTGCCAGTTCTATACGACCCGATCAGTCTTTTCCCCGAAGCCGACTGTGCGGTCATCAAGTGTTTTTCAGAAATTCCTTCATTACTGGAATAACCACAGACGTTTATCACGATCCATACCGCGCATGATTTGAGTATTCGCGGTATTTGTCATAGAATGGGGATATTAGATTCTTCGTCCTGGCCGGTTGTGCGTATTCAACATGACCGAAGGACGGAAATATAAAAGGAGTGATCCATGGCCTGGGAACGAAAGCTCATTCGCACGGTACGTGTCCGCAATTCACAGAAAAAAGGTATTCTGGGCAGGTTGTTGACCGCCATCGCGGAAGCCGGCGGAAACACCGGCAGTCTTGTGCTGCTGACCGAGACATCCCAAAATGTAGTGCGTGACATCACCATTTCCGCAGAAGATGAAGCTCATCTTGAAATTATCCTGGAAGCCATGCGAAACAACGAAGGCACCCG
>JAIFNG010000159.1 GCA_020047815.1 Anaerolinea sp. | reverse complement strand
AAAGCCGTGGATTGCCGTCTGTGGAAATTAAGACGGGTTATCACTCCACCTGGCTGGATAATACAAAAGCAAAGCTGCTTTTGGGTTGGCGGCCCGTGTACGATATGAAAAAAATTATTGATTCAGCCTGGGATTATGCGCGTACGCAGGATGACCCAAGAAATATTTGGTACCCCGGTTAACCGCTGGAGGGGAAGGACAAATTAAAGGGTTAGGGAGGGACAGGGATTTTTTACTGACTTATTAATTAATGGAAAGTCTTAAAATATGCGAGAATGGATGCATAAGGCGAAAAGGAAAAAGCGAGAAATTTGCATTTATTCGTAATTGTGGATTTACACAGCTTGAAAATGGAAAAAGCCTAAAGGTGCTGTGGTTATACTCAACACCCTACTCAATTAGCTAATTGGACCAGTGGTTATCGTTTTGTCAGGGTCCCCAATTGCGAGCTGATTAGAACTGGGAATTATGCCGGCATTTTTCGGGGCTTACACAATACAGAGTGAAAACGTCTCTTGACTTGGATAAATATTTTTGATATTATGTTATCGATAACATGTTATCGATAACATAACGGAATTTTCTAATAAATATCTTGTTTCAGGAAAAAAACTGACAATGAAAGCCATTCGACTGCACGGAACTGGAGATTTGCAACTACACGACGAATCTGTCCCTGCGGTTGGTCCAGGGGAGAAACTGATTCGTATAAAGTCTGTAGGTGTGTGCGGTTCGGATTTGCATTGGTTTGCTGAAGGCGGGATAGGTGATGCAAAACTGGTTCATCCGTTAATCCTTGGACATGAATTTGCAGGTGAAACGGAAGACGGTCAGCGTGTGGCAATTGAACCAGCAATTCCATGCGGGCATTGTGAATTCTGCGTGCATGGACATCCCAATTTATGCTTATCCACCATTTTTGCGGGGCATGGAGATCAGGATGGCGCGCTGCGGGAGTACATGGCTTGGAATGAAAAATGCCTGTTCCCTCTTCCCGACTTGCTTACTTTTGAAGATGGTTCCATGCTTGAACCATTGGGTGTGGCGATCCATTCGGTGGATCTGGCACATCTCAAAACAGGAATGACGGTGGGCATCTTTGGATGTGGTCCGATCGGTCTACTTATCCTTCAACTGGCAAGACTTTCCGGCGCTGCCAATATCATAGCTGTAGATAAATATGGTCATCGTGCTGAGGCGGCAAAAGCAATTGGGGCTGACCATGTTTTCATAACGGAGAATAACTCCCAATTAATAGATATTGGAGAGGTGACAAGGGGAAGAGGTATTGATATTGCATTTGAAGTAGCCGGGGTGCAGGATGCTGTCGATATGTCGATTGCCGCTGTTAAACCTGGTGGAAAAGTAATATTGGTTGGCATTCCCGATGATGATAAAACTTCATTTTCTGCTTCTATTGCACGGCGCAAAGGTCTGACGGTAAAACTTGTGAGGCGCATGAAGCACACTTACCCACGCGCAATCGAATTGGTTTCAAAAGGCTTGGTGGATGTTCGTTCGATTGTCACGCATCGCTTTGCACTTGAACAGGCAGATGAAGCGTTTCGGGTTGCGGAGAGGCGCGAAGGTTTGAAAATCATGATTGAGGTGTGAAATGGAAAATCAAAACGATACCCAAAAAGCAATTAAAAGTGGAAAGACCGTCCTCGGCATCGAGTTTGGATCGACGCGCATTAAAGCAGTGTTGATCGGTGAGGATCATAAGCCAATCGCTTCGGGAAGTTACGAGTGGGAAAATAAACACGAAAACGGAGTCTGGACATACAGCATCGAAGATGTTTGGACGGGCTTGCAGGAGAGTTACCGGAATCTCTGTAAAGAGGTTACTGAAAAGTACGGCAGTCCACTCAAGACCATTGGAGCCATCGGTTTTAGCGGCATGATGCACGGCTACATGGCATTCGATAAAAATGGCAAACTGCTTGCGCCGTTCCGCACCTGGCGAAACACCATCACTGGACAAGCGGCAGAGAAACTCACAGACCTGTTCCAATTCAACATTCCCCAACGCTGGAGCATTGCCCATCTTTATCAGGCGATATTGAACAAGGAAGTGCATGTCAAAGACCTCAGCCATCAGACGACGCTGGCGGGCTATGTCCATTGGAAATTGACCGGGCAAAAGGTGATGGGTATTGGCGAAGCCTCGGGCATGTTCCCCATCGACAGCAAAACCAACGACTTCGATGCAGGCAGGATTGATCAGTTTAATGAATTACTCAAAGCGGAAAATATCTCGTGGAAATTGCGAGACATCCTGCCCAAGGTTTTGGTCGCGGGAGAAGCCGCAGGCTCTTTGACGGAAGAAGGCGCAAAATTGCTCGACCCCACGGGCGGGCTCAAAGCGGGGATTCCGCTCTGCCCGCCAGAGGGTGACGCGGGTACGGGCATGGTCGCCACCAATAGCGTTGCCGTGCGAACAGGAAATGTCTCCGCTGGCACATCCGTCTTTGCCATGATTGTTTTGGAAAAGGCTCTCTCGAAGTTGTATCCCGAAATCGATATGGTGACGACGCCCACAGGCAAGCCTGTTGCAATGGTGCATAGCAACAATTGCACGTCTGACCTCAATGCATGGGTCGGGCTGTTCCAGGAATTCACTAATGCGATCGGTGTGGAGATCAGTCAATCCAGGCTGTTTGAAATGCTGTATCAGAAGGCGCTCACGGGCGATGCGGATGCAGGCGGGCTGCTTGCCTATAGTTATCTTTCGGGTGAACATATCACACACATGGAAGAGGGACGTCCGTTGTTTGTCCGCACCCCCGAAAGCCGCTTCACGCTTGCGAACTTCATGCGCGTGAATCTGTTCTCGTCACTTGGCGCCTTGAAGATCGGCTTGGACATTCTCTTTGAACAGGAGAAAGTGAAGATAGACCAAATCCTTGGGCACGGCGGATTCTTCAAGACGAAGGAAGTGGGTCAACGGATGATGGCGGCGGCGATGAATGTCTCCGTTTCTGTGATGGAAACCGCAGGCGAGGGGGGAGCATGGGGCATCGCATTGCTTGCTTCCTACATGTTCAATAAGGCGGAGAATGAACAATTCGAAGCCTATCTCTCGGATAAGGTTTTTGCAGGCGAGGAAGGCTCGACGATAGCTCCCGATTCTGCAGACGTGGCTGGTTTTGCGGCGTTTATGGAACGTTATAAGAAGGGACTTGTCATCGAAAGAGCCGCTGTGGATGGGCTGAGGTAAGGAGAATAGTAATTGGCGATTGGTAAATGGTAATTAGTAATTATCAATCTCCAATCACTAATTATCATTTACTGTTTTGGAGAATTTATGTTGGAACCATTGAAAGAACAGGTATTTCGGGCAAATTTATTGCTGCCCAAGCATGGTCTGATCACCTTCACCTGGGGAAATGTCTCTGGTATCAACCGAGAGCAGGGACTTGTGGTGATAAAACCCTCTGGCGTTTCCTATGACGACATGAAGGCAGAGGACATGATAGTCGTGGAATTGGAGACGGGGAAAAAAGTCGAGGGAAGTTTGAAGCCTTCTTCTGACACGGCGACTCATATTGAACTCTACAAAGCGTTTCCTAATGTCGGCGGCATCGTCCACACCCACAGCCGTTGGGCAACAACCTTTGCGCAGGCAGGTCGCGGCATTATGGCGCTCGGCACAACGCATGGCGATTACTTCTACGGCGAAATCGCCTGCACCCGAAAAATGACAAAAGCCGAGATTGAAGGTGAATACGAGAAGGAAACAGGGACTGTAATTATTGAAACTTTCCAGGGCAAAGACCCAGACGCCCTGCCCGCGGTTCTTGTCAACAGCCATGGCCCTTTTGCGTGGGGCACCGATCCGATGGACGCTGTCCACAATGCCGTGGTGCTGGAGGAGGTCGCGTTTATGAATTTCCACACCCTGCTGCTTGAGTCGAACATTCCGCCCATGCAGCAGGAATTGTTGGATAAGCACTATCTGAGAAAGCACGGCGCAGATGCCTATTATGGACAATAGAAAATTTTCGGAATCGAAAATCAGAAAATTTTCGATTCTCAAATATTTGGAGACATCCAACGTCTGGAGACGTGGACTCCGCAAAAAGGAGAGTAATTATGATTGATCTAAAACAATATGAAGTTTGGTTTGTGACGGGGAGTCAGCATTTGTATGGTCCCAAGACATTGGAGCAGGTAGCCGAACACTCACGCGAGATCGCGGCTGCGCTGGGGGCATCGAAACACATGCCTGTGAAGGTTGTCTTCAAGCCTGTTCTAACCACGCCCGATGCGATCCGCGAGTTGTGTTTGGAAGCCAATTCAGCCAAAAACTGTATTGGCCTCATTACCTGGATGCACACTTTTTCACCAGCGAAAATGTGGATTGCGGGATTGAGCCTCCTCAAGAAGCCATTTTCTCATTTGCACACCCAATATAGCCGTGAAATCCCGTGGTCTACGATCGATATGGATTTCATGAACTTGAACCAGTCTGCTCATGGCGATCGTGAATTTGGTTTCATCGGCAGCCGTTTACGTCTTGAACGCAAGGTTGTAGTTGGCCATTGGCAGGACGATGATGTGCAAGCCCAATTAGGTGTGTGGGCGCGGGCAGCGTCTGCGTGGGCTGACTGGCAGGGCGCAAAGGTTGCCCGCTTTGGCGATAACATGCGTGATGTGGCTGTCACCGAAGGTGACAAGGTCGAAGCGCAGATCAAGTTCGGGTATGATGTTTATGGTTATGGGATCGGTGATCTGGTTAAGGCTGTCAATGAAGCCAGTGATGCCGATGTCAATAAGATGGTGCAGGCATATCTTGATGAGTATGATGTTATTCCATCCCTGCAGCCTGGCGGCAATCGCAGCTCATCGCTGCGTGATGGCGCACGGATTGAAGTTGGTATGCGGAACTTTTTACAGGCGGGAAACTTCAAGGCATTCACCACTACTTTTGAAGACTTGCATGGGCTGGCACAATTACCTGGGTTGGCGGTTCAACGTTTGATGCGCGATGGTTATGGCTTTGGCGCAGAGGGTGACTGGAAGACTTCTGCACTTGTCCGAGCAATGAAGGTGATGAGTGAAGGCCTGAAGGGCGGAGTCAGTTTTATGGAGGACTACACTTATCATTTCAGCGCCAGCGGCGACAAGGTACTTGGCGCGCACATGCTTGAGATTTGCCAGTCAATTGCCTCTAACAAGCCAAAATTAGAAATACTGCCGCTCTCAATTGGCGGGAAGGCGGATCCCGTTCGCCTGATCTTTGATGCGAACACCGGTCCTGCGATTGGTGCGTCCATCATGGACATGGGTCAACGTTTCCGTATGGTTGCCAGCGTGGTCGATGTTGTCCCGACTGATCAACCGTTGCCCAATCTGCCGGTGGCTCGTGCATTGTGGCTGCCACGTCCTAACCTGAAAGTCGCTGCTGCTGCATGGATCTATGCAGGTGGAGCGCACCACACCAGTTTTAGCTATTCAGTTACAGCCGACCACTTACAGAACTTTGCTGATATGGCGGGCATCGAGTTTATGCTGATCGATGAAAATACCCGCGTGGACGAATTCAAGGAAAAATTACGCTGGAACGATCTTTATTATCACTTGAGCCGGGGATTGTAAATCACTCATTTGCCAAACCCTAAAGGTCTTGCTGAACCTGGCATAGACTTACTTGATAATAAGACCTTTAGGGTTTTCAACTGAATAGAATTTATTAAAGGAAGGAAATCATGCAATATCGTGAACTAGGGCGTACTGGTTGGAATGTTTCAACCGTTTCTTTTGGAGCCTGGGCAATCGGCGGTTCGTGGGGCAGCGTGGATGATAAGGACTCTCTTGCTGCTTTGCACCGATCCATTGATTTGGGTGTGAACTTTATTGATACCGCCGACGTTTATGGGGATGGACGTTCGGAACGCCTGGTGGCACAGCTTCGAAAAGAGCGAAAAGAAACCATTTATGTAGCCACCAAGGCTGGACGGCGGCTTGATCCGCATGTGGCGGCTGGATATAGCCGGGCAAACCTCACTGCTTTTGTGGAACGCAGTCTAAAAAATTTAAATACTGAAGCCATAGACCTCCTGCAATTGCATTGCCCTCCAACCGAGGTTTTTTACATGCCTGAAACATTTGGTGTGCTTGATGACCTCGTTAGAGCTGGCAAGTTGCGATATTACGGTGTGAGTGTTGAAAAAGTGGAGGAAGCCCTTAAAGCCATCGAATATCCCAATGTGCAGACTGTACAGATAATTTTTAATATATTCCGTCAGAGACCAGCCGGGTTGTTTTTTGCCGAAGCGATCCGCCGCAGGGTTGGAGTTTTGGCACGTGTCCCGCTTGCCAGCGGATTGTTGACCGGAAAGTTGACTGTCCAATCCGATTTTGAAGCAGATGACCATCGTGCCTTTAATCGTCATGGTGAAGCCTTTGATCGCGGCGAAACATTCTCAGGTGTGGATTATCAAACTGGCTTGGCAGCTGTTGATGAACTGCGCGCACTTGTCCCGACGGGTTGGAGTATGCCGCAATTTGCCCTGCGTTGGATTTTGATGTTCGAAGCTGTTACCTGTACCATCCCAGGTGCAAAAAATCCAACCCAAGCCGAGGATAATGTCAGATCTGCTGACTTGCCCGCGTTGAACGCTGAGGTAATGGGGAAAATCCAGGTGATTTATGATGCCCGAATCCGCAATCTGGTTCATAATTATTGGTAGCTTTTTATTTTTGTTACAATAGGGATGATGATGGCTAAATGTGCTTTGAAAAATGATTATTTACAAATCGAATACTTGACGACTTCATTACGGATCATGGGACTTTATCCTGCGGGCAAGCCCAATCTTCTTGCAGACCTTAGCCATGTTCCACCAATCGTCACGCCGTATGGGGACTTTTATTTTCGTGGGGGGCATCGTTTGTGGCACGCTCCGGAAGCCATGCCGCGTTCCTACATCCCTGATGATGGCGAAATAACCATATCTGAAATTTCTGATGGGGTGATCTTGGAAGGAAAAACCGAGCCAGGTACAGGCATTCGCAAGCGGATTGAAATTCACCTTGCCGCTGATAAGCCTTCTGCATTACTTACTCATGTCCTCGTCAATGATGGAATGTGGCCTGTTGAACTGGCTCCCTGGGCAATCACACAATTTCGTTTGGGTGGTACAGTAATTTTGCCCATGCCAACTGGAAACGTTGATCCCGCAGGTTTACTTCACAACCGCCAAATTTCTCTTTGGCCATACACGCGTATCAATGACCCGCGAGTAAAGTGGGGTGATGATTTTGTGCTGTTCAAGGCAGATCCAATGCTTCCGCCATTTAAGGTGGGCTATTTTAATACGCAGGGCTGGCTGGCATATTGGCTGAATGGAGTCCTGTTTCGAAAAACATTCGATGGATGGGCCGGACTGTCTTATCCTGATAATAATTGCAATGCGGAAATATATTGCGGTGATCAGTTTGTAGAACTCGAAAGCCTTGCCCCGATTAAGACACTGAACCCCGGTGATTCTGCGATTCATACGGAGACATGGGATATCTTTGATGGAATGGATTCTGTTTCTGATGAACTGCGGAGTGTGTTGGCTGTATTATGATCAGATCAAACAAATAAATTTATCAATCTGTCAAACATAAGTTGATGAGAGATTTTTCCCTCCAGAAGGAATTCTCTGTTTTATACGCTTTCAACCTCGAAACGGGCTATGCTGTGTTACCAGACCTATCCTGTCCATCATTCCTCTTCTACGGTAAGCGTACCTGGGAGGAGTAGGATGGGGGGATAATAACATTTATTGACTAGGTTTTAAGTATGGCAGAAATGGTACTGAAACGTCCCGCAGCTTACAAAAATGAACCCCGCGGTACGTTTAGGTTGAATTCGATAATTGGTGAATTGTCTGTCTCAGCCTGAATCTTCTGCTGTCCATTTGACATAGATTACTCCCAACACCAATTCCCACATGGCCAAGTCAACAAACGCCGGTTCAGCTTTTGTAGCCGCAACACGCCGCAGACTTCAGTATTATGGGTAACAATAGATTACCAATTAACTGGTTTTGCCGCCATATAAAAGGTCATGCAAGTTGCTTACGATAAAAAATGCGATCGTAACCGTCTTCCATGCTCCGTTCATATTCCACATAACCGATCTTTGGATAGAGGGTCTGGTTTTCGGTCATCATGATGTTCGTACAAAGATAGATCGATGTAAAGCCGTGTCGCCCAGCCTCTTGCTCTGCAAACTGAAGCAGTGCATTTCCCAAGCCTACCCCTTGAAAAGACGGGCTGACGGCAATCGTGTCCACATAAAAACCTTTTTCTGTGGGGAAAATGACAAGTGTACCGCGAACTCCGCCCTGATATTCTGCCACCCACACTCTTCCAAGGCTGATCTGTGTGGAATAGTCCAACAACATGGGCGCGGGTGGCTTGCCGATTCGCTCTATATATTTTCCAAACGCATCATCCACGCACTTTTTGATCAAAGGGAGGTCGTATTTCCTTGCAGGACGGATGGCAATTTCAGGCATGGGATGAATAGATCCTTTTAGTTGTTGTTTATTAATGATCAGGCTGGGAATTGAAAGTCTGCTCCATTGCCCTTCAAACAGTTCTCGACTAAAGGGCTGGCGAGAATATTTTTTCCAATGCAATGTAGTGGTCGTCCATTCTTGATGGAGTATAATTCATTTGAAATTGATATTATGCCAGATTAATTTGAAGGATAAAGTGCAATATGGCTGAAACCATCTATATAGTGGATGATAATGACCTAAACCTAAAAATAGTTTCGGCGGCTTTGCGGTCAGTGGGGTATGAGGTTGCTACTGCTCAAAATGCGGCTGAGGTTCTGGCAAATATTGGAACGGTGCAGCCTGCGTTGGCGATATTGGATGTTATGATGCCTGATATGGACGGTTATGAGTTGTGCCGTCGGCTACGTTCCAGACCCGAGACTTCCAACCTTCCAATTATTATCCTAACCACCCTGAGCGAACTGGACGAACGATTAAAGGCATTTGAAGCAGGCGCTGATGATTTCATAGCCAAACCTTTCAATCCCAAGGAATTGCAGGCTCGTGTAAAAGTTCTTTTACGCCGTTTTACACCCCAGGAGGTTCCTATCACAACCCTCCAGGCTGAAACAACGGCGATTTTTTCCCTGCGTGGGGGTGCGGGAGTTTCAACAGTTGCCACAAACCTTTCAGTCGGTTTGGCCCAAATCTGGCCTTTGCCGGTCTGCCTGGTGGATATGGCCCTTATTAATGGACAAAGCGCTTTAATGCTCGATCTTGCCCTTCGAAATGGTTGGGGTGATCTTGTCGGTGTTCGCGCAAATGAAATAGATTCTGAGATCCTTCAACAAATACTGCTGAGCCATGAATCGGGCTTGCAAGTACTTGCCAGCGTGAAGCGTTTTGAAGATGCTGAATTGTTGGGAATTGACCAGGTACAACAAACTCTGGGCCTGCTTAAACGTCAATTTGAATATCTTGTATTTGATTTGCCGCATGATTTTAGCGTAACCACAATTGCTGCCCTTGATGCGGCAGATAGAATTGTCCTTGTGCTCTCCCCTGAGTTAGCCTCAATTAGGTGTGCAAGCATTGCTCTGGAGGTTTTTGAAAAACTGAATTATGCGCCGGAAAAAATAAAGCTCTTGTTGAATTGGACTTTTTCAGGTAAAGGGCTGGCTCGTTCGGAAATTGAAAAAGCGATCAAGCGGAAGATCGACATTGTTCTTCCCAATGTGGGCGATGCACTGGTGGCTTCCCTTACATATGGAAAGCCACCGGTATTTCAGGATCCAAATGGCGCGATTGGCGCGTTGTTCGAGGACCTTGCATATCATTGGAGCAAGGAAAGCCATCGTTTATCTGCGCCACAAACTAAAAAAGATGGTTATAATAGAGTTAGAGAAAGAGTGCGTACACGCCAAAAATCCGGGTAGCTTTTAGGAAAGATTGAATTTATATATGTTAAAAAAAAATGATGGACAAGGCCTGATTGAGTATGTCTTTCTAATTGCGCTAATTACTATTGGAATATTATTGGCGTTGAAGTTATATGGTATTTCAGTTTATGATGCCTACTGCTATGTCGGCGATAAGATTTCTGGCAGTGAAGCCTGCAAACCAACTGAATTGTGCAAGGATGATTTTTCAACTGACTTGACAGGGTGGAAGGCATTACAAGGCAACAATATGGGAGTCGTAAACGGTGGAACCCTCTGCCCTTCCAGCTATACACTTATGCTTAATGCTTGTTCTGTTTCTGAACCATTGACAGATTATGTGGTTACTTTAAGTGATGCTAACCTGAAGTCAGGCTCGGGATACGGTATTGCATTTCGAGCTCAAAATACATCAACTGGTATGACAGGCTATGTATTCCAATATGATCCAGGTTTTTCTCCTGGATCGTTCATTATCCGAAAATGGGTCAATGGACGTGAATTAAGCACTCCTATTGCTGTGGCAAAAGCCTCAGGGTATAGCTGGTATAATACTCCGCGCGACATTAAAATAGTGATTAAGGGAAGTACTTTTACGGCATATGTGGACGGCAAACTTGTTTTAACGGCAACGGATTCCACCTATGCTACCGGCGGCGCTGGTTTGCGTACTTGGGACAGCACAATAGTTTGTGTTGATGGATTTAATATCCAGTACATTCCGTAATTTGAGGGTATTATGTCATTTGAAGAGTCTCCTTCCCTCGACGACTATAAAGAGGGGCTTCCTGAAAACGAAGAATCACCCGAACCATCAATAAAAAAGCGGCGGATGCGCTTTGCCTTGCTTGTGCTTCTGGTGTTTACCTTGTTTCTTGGAGTTGCAAATTTTTTGAAATCTGATACAGGAAATCTATTAATGGGAACAGGTGCAATTCAAGGAACGGTGGTGGACGCGCAAGGGGCTCCGTTTATTGGCGATGTATTTGTGATTGGTGATGACCAAATTGTCCATACTTCACCCGATGGTTCTTTCACACTGGATATTAAA
>JAIFNG010000179.1 GCA_020047815.1 Anaerolinea sp. | reverse complement strand
TGGAAATTCCTTGAAACGCCAAACCAATTGAAACCAAAGAAGAAAAACAAGGTGTTCAAAAAATGACATCGGACCTTGAATCTATCACGCAAAATATTGTTGATGCCGTGTTTTAGGTTCATAAGGAATTCAGCCCAGGTCTATTCGAGCCTGCCTGTCAATCCTGCCGCGCGTATGAACCTCGCAAACACGGCAGGATCGTATTGACCGGGTCGAAATTGCCAATCCTTTACGGTGGTCAAAAATTCGAATAGGGATAAAGAATTGACAAACTGGTTGACAGCCAATTTAAGCCATCGACAACATCCTTCCCATCCATGATGGCGCAACTCATACCCTATCTCAAATTTAAAACTGTAAATCCGGCTTTCTGATAAACTGGAACCTGAAACTTATCAAAACAGAATTCAAAGAGTCGCAAATGGGATCGAAGAACCGTCTTTGCCAACCAAATCCATAAAGAATCCCTAGCGTGCTTTGCGGTTCAAAAACATGAACAATTTCACCCCAAGACCCTCCCAACAAAACATCCTTCGCTACACAGGCGGACGGCTCGGCATCGCCGCAGTTCCTGGCGCAGGCAAGACACACATACTCTCTGCCCTCGCAGCACAAATTATTCATGAAAACCAATTGCAAGATGGGCAGGAGGTGTTAATCGTCACCTTGGTGAACTCGGCAGTGGACAATTTCGAGACACGCATCAAACATTTCTTCGAGAATCCCTTGCAAGTGTTATACAAGTACCGCGTCCGCACACTGCATGGATTGGCGCATGACATAGTCCGTGAGAAACCTGCCAGTGTGGGACTGGAAAATCAATTCAGCATCATTGATGAACGAGACGCAGCATTTATCCGCCGCGAGTCCGTGAATGCCTGGCTGGCGACCCATTCGCTGGATGACTATTTTGACCCGGCGCTGGAATCCTCCAAACAGGAATGGTTGAAACGCGAACAACTCCCCAACATGGTCGACTCGCTTGCTAACGCCTTCATCCGCTCAGCGAAAGACCACCTCCTGACTCCGGAAAGCCTGCGTGTCAAACTCAATTCCTGCTTCCCGCCGCTGCCTCTTGCCGAACTTGGCTGTGACATCTACACAGACTACCAGCGCGCCCTGGCCTATCGCGGCGCTGTGGACTTCGACGATCTGATACGTCTGGCGTTGACACTGCTCCAAAACGACGAAGAATATCTGGAACGGCTGCGCTTTCGCTATCCGTTCATTCTGGAGGATGAGGCCCAGGATTCCAGCAAAACCCAGCAGGCAATCCTGGGCTTGCTGGCCGGAGTTCCCCCTGAACAAAGCTTCAGCATATTGGATGGGCAAGTGCATTTCACTGACGACGATGCGCTGCGATTTCGGACCGCCCAACCAGAAACTGGCGGCGGAAACTGGGTGCGTGTCGGCGACCCCAACCAGGCGATCTTCGAGACATTCACCACCGCCGATCCCGACCTGTTACGAGACTTTATCCGCACCAACCCCAACGCAGACATGCCCGAGTCGGGACGATCGCAACCTGGGGTGATTGCGCTGGCCAATCATCTGATCCACTGGGTGATGGCTTCGCATCCCGTTACACAGGCACGGACAGCGCTCTCACTTCCATATATTCTGCCTGTGCCAGAAGGCTACGAACCCGTCAACCCGCCAGACGATCCCGAAGCGATTAAATTCATCGGCACTAAATTTTCACCTGAAAGCGAACTCGAGGCGGTTGCCAAATCAGTCAAGGGCTACCTGGATTCACTGGCAAACATCCCCAATGAACTTAAACCGACCATCGCAGTACTTGTCCCGCGCAACCAGCGTGGAATTGAAGTCGTTGAGTCACTCAGGAAACGCGGAGTAGAAACCATCGAGTTGATCTCGTCCACAGCCAACACACGCGCGGCGGCAGGTTCGTTGAATTATTTGTTGTCATATCTGGCAGACCCGCAGTCCGCGCGAAAATTGTCGAGGGCCTATGAAGTTTGGAGAAGGGATTGGAGAGAGAAGGAAACAGGAAATACGGAAATGGGAACTGGGGCGGGAAAGGCTGAGCTATTGAAAAGCGTTAGCACTATTTTGCGGGGTCTGATGCGGGTGGAGGATTTCATCGCGCCCCTATCCTCTTCCCTTTCTACCAGAGCGGCAGGGAGTGGGCTAATGGATGAATGGCTGACAGATCTGGGGGAAGTCGAGTCCGGGCAAGTCATTAATGAATTGAGTGAGTTCCGCATCAACGTCCAACGCTGGCTGAATTCGGTCACGCTTCCAATTGACCAGTTGATCCTGACGCTGGCGCAGGATGTGTTCAGTGCAGTATCAGATTTGGCTCTGGCTCATAAATTGGCACTGGTGCTACGGCAGACTGCGGAGGATCACAACGATTGGCGCCTGCCTGAGTTGACCACTGAACTGGCAGTAATCGCCAAAAACGAGCGGCGCTTCATCGGCTTTTCAGAGGATGACTCTGGATTTGACCCTGAAAGACACCGCGGCAAGGTGGTGGTGACAACCATGCACAAGGCAAAAGGGCTGGAGTGGGATCGCGTGTATATGATGTCAGTCAACAATTATGACTTCCCTTCGAATGAGCCAAATGACCATTTTATTTCCGAAAAATGGTTTGTGCGCGGCTCATTGAATCTCGAAGCTGAAGCCCTGGCACAATTGACCGCCCTGGAATCCACCAGCGAATATGACGGATACCAGGAAGGCGCGGCAACCAGGAAATCGCGGCTGGGATACGTTAAGGAACGTTTGCGCCTGCTGTACGTGGGGATCACGCGCGCCAGGAAGGATTTGATCGTGACCTGGAATTCAGGTCGTCAGGGTGATGCAACGCCGTGTCTGGCAATGAGTGAATTAATGGGGTGGTGGGAGTCAGTGAACAATAAGTAGGATGGTCAGTTGCGAATATCAAATTTGCCTATCCTGGCATGATCCAATTCTTTACATCCAATAGAATTTACCCGCAATACCATACAAGCACCGTCCCGAAGGTTTATTTCGAGGTCATTGAGCGCCTCATGACAACCTTCGGGACGTTTTTTCCATTACCGAAAAAGTCCAATACACATTCAAATGGTTTAGAACAATGTGCCTGACAATATGAATTTCACCTCAAAAGACATGGCATGCCCACTTTCGAGCCAGAGCTGTTCTAGAACCCTTGAGCCACGTACTCACCCCACACACCTCGCAATGTATTGCAAACCTCACCAAGGGTGATGTCGTTCTCCACGCACTCGATGAACAATGGCATCAGATTATCCGTCCCTTGCGCGGCAGCTTTTAACTTGCCAAGCAACTCTGTGACCCGTCCCCCATCCCGCGTATCCCGCAGCGCCTTCAACTTTGCCTTTTGCGCCGCCTCAATGGCAGGGTCAACGCTCAAGCGTTCGAGGGTCATTTCTTCCTTCACCTGGAATTGATTGACGCCCACCACGACCTGCGCTTTACTCTCGATCTCCTGCTGCGCGGCATAAGCGGCGTTTTGGATCTCATTTTGCATATAACCGTGTTCTATGGATTGCAGCGCGCCGCCCATCTCGTCGATCCTGGCGATATAGTCAAGAGCGCCTTTTTCGATCTCATCGGTCAGATGTTCGATCAGATAAGAACCGGCCAGCGGATCGATCGAATCTGCCACACCCGACTCATAGGCAATGATCTGCTGGGTGCGGAGCGCGACGCGCACGGATTTTTCAGTGGGAAGCCACAATGCCTCATCCATTGAATTGGTGTGCAAGCTTTGCGTGCCGCCCAATACCGCTGAAAGCGCCTGTAACGTGACACGCACCACGTTATTTTCAGGCTGTTGCGCGGTCAGCGTGGAACCGGCGGTCTGCGTGTGGAAACGTAACTGCCAGCTGGAAGGTTTTTGGGCTTTGAAACGTTCCCGCATGATCTTTGCCCACATGCGGCGCGCGGCGCGGAACTTGGCGACTTCTTCGAGCAGATTGTTATGCGCATTGAAGAAGAACGAAAGCTGCCCCGCAAAAGCGTCGACATCCAGGCCCGCCTTAAGCGCGGCTTCCACGTAAGCAATCCCATTGGCGAGAGTAAACCCAACTTCCTGCACGGCCGTGGAGCCCGCCTCGCGGATGTGATAACCCGAGATCGAGATCGTATTCCAATACGGCACTTCAGCAGCGCAAAATTGGAAGATGTCGGTAATCAACCGCATGGACGGTGTGGGCGGGAAAATATACGTGCCGCGCGCCACGTACTCTTTGAGGATGTCGTTCTGAATGGTGCCGCGCAACTGGCGCATATCTGCACCCTGACGCTTCGCCACCGCAATGTACATCGCCAGTAAAACGCCCGCAGGCGCATTGATGGTCATTGAAGTGGAAACCTTGTCGAGGGGGATCTGGTCATATAACTGCTGCATGTCACGAATGGACGATATCGATACACCCACCTTACCCACCTCGCCCTGCGCGATCGGATCATCCGCGTCATACCCGATCTGAGTTGGCAGATCGAATGCCACGCTCAAGCCGGTTTGACCCTGCCCCAACAAATAGCGATAGCGCTTATTGGATTCCTCCGCTGTTGAAAACCCCGCATACTGACGCATCGTCCAAAATCGCGAACGATACATGGTCGGCTGGACTCCACGGGTGTAGGGGTATTCGCCAGGGAAAGCGAGTTTTTCAAGATAGGCTTCCTCCGTGCGGAGCGAAGTCGAGGTGTCCTCTCCGGGCAATGCCACACGCGGGATCTCGATGCCTGCCGAAGTCTCAAAGCGCTCTTTCCTCTCTTTAAATTTATCCAAAGACTTCTTGAGCGTGCTTTCTTTCCATTTATTGTATTGGTTTTGGAGGGTCATGTTTAATTCCTTTTTGAACCGCCAAGCACGCCATGATAGCCAGGAAAAGGTTATAAGAAACTTTCCCGTTTTGCGCTTGTACCGGTTATTTTTTCTTTCTTCAAGTATAAATCCAACCCCAAATTAGGCGTAGGACAAGTGGCACATGTTTCGATGAATAAAATCCCCATTTACACACCTTCCCATGCTAGAATTCTGCATTCCAATTTGAGGTCAACAATGAATCTCCTTTTCCGAATCAAACAATCATCCCGTGAACTACTCTTTTTTGCCACCGCCGCACTGGTCCTGGGCGTGGCATTTAGCATCATGGATGCCACCTTCAACAATTTTCTTAACGACAGGTTTGCACTCAGCGGTTTCGAGCGTTCCTTTTTGGAATTTCCGCGCGAACTGCCGGGCTTTCTGGTGGTCTTTGTCTCCGCGGCATTGTGGTTCCTCTGCTCACGCCGACTGGGTGTGGTAACGATGATCCTCAGCGCATGTGGCGCAGCATTGATCGGATTTGTCTCCTCCAGTTACTGGGTGATGGTCGCCTGGCTTTTCATCTACAGCCTCGGACAGCACCTCTATATGCCGATTGCAGCCACCATTGGCATGGAACTTGCGCGAGAGGGGCAGGATGGCCGGCGTTTGGGACAACTCAACGCCATTCGCAACTTTGCGACCATCATCGGAAGTTTTTCCGTTTTCCTCGGCTTCAAATTTTTTGGATTCACATTTCAACACACCTTTGCCATCTCAGCGATATTATTGATGGTCGCAGCCGCTCTCCTGTTTATGATGAAACCGGAACCCGTGGTTAAAAAGCAAAGTTTTTTGCAGCTGCACAAGGAATACCGTCTCTTCTATATACTGGGAAGTATTTCAGGGGCACGCCGGCAGATCTTCCTGACCTTTGCACCCTGGGTGCTGGTAAGTGTACTGGGACAGTCAACACAGATCATGGCAACGCTTTACACCATTGGCGGGGTGATCGGGATCCTTTTTCAGCCTTTTCTTGGACGGGCAATCGACAAATTCGGTGAACGGACGGTACTGGCTTCAGAGGCTGTCATCCTTGTCTTTGTCTGCTTCGGTTATGGGTTTGCCAAATTCATATTTCCCGCCGATACCGCCTTTCTAGTGGTTTGTGCCTGTTTCCTGATCGATCAGATGATCTTTTCGGTCAGCATGGCGCGCGCGACTTATATGAAAAAAATCGCCTTGCAGCCAGACCACATCCAGCCCGCCTTGACCGCAGCCGTGACCATTGACCACATCTTTTCCATCTCTGCCGCACTGCTGGGCGGGGTGATCTGGAATGCATTTGGCTTCCAATATGTATTCCTGCTCGGCGCGGTGATCGCGGTCATCAATTTCTTCACCGCACTGCAGGTGCGGTTGCCCAAAAAGCCAGACAGTTTTGTACAAAACCCCGGACCCTCTGTGCCACAATAAAACACATTGGCAAACAATACACAAACCATCAGACACTGTGAATTGGATAAAAACTGGCCTAATATAAGGACAAATGTCAATTGTCTGAATGAGACGAAAATGCTAGACTTGTCGTATGTATTGTAAATAACAGGAGACAGCCGCTTCTCAAATTGACTGTCCCCTCCCTACACATAAGGAGTCTCAGAGTATGGCAAACAAAACCTTTTTATATATCGGCGCGGGGATTTTATTCGTCATTGGCTTGTGCCTGCTGGGATTTGGGGGAATCACTCTCTATGGCTCGACCTCTCCCAATGGACAATCGAACTGGTTGGTCACCGGCTTGATCCTTGGCGTCTTTGGACTACTCCTGATTGGCGGCGGAGCGGGCATGGTTGTCGTTGCCATGCGCGGACAAAAGACAGAGGTCATTCAGCAAGTTACCATGAATGTCGATCTACCGGGCCAGACCAGGATCGAAGAAGTGAAATGTAAATCATGCGGCGGTACGTTGAGCGCAAAAGACATCACTCTTGCCAACGGCGCACCGATGGTCAACTGTCCGTATTGTCACACCATCTATCAAATGACCGAAGAACCAAAATGGTAGGAACGTTTAACGTTAAAGACTCACCGTTGGAGGCAGCATGAAGAAATTGATATTAATTGTATTGATGGTCTTGTTGACAGCGGGATTGGCAACAACCGCTTCCGCACAGGATCTGCCCTACTATTTTCAAGTGGACAAGGAAGTGGTGCACGTCTACTGGAATTCGGACGGCAGCATGTCGCTGGATTACACCTGGATATTCACGAATCAAACAGGGTCGCATGAAATTGACTTTGTGGATGTGGGCATGCCCAACTACAACTTCGATATGAGTACGGTCAAAGCCGATGTGGACGGCGTGCCTGTTTCAGTGTCGACCAGCGATTATCAGGGAGATGGTTCCGGCTTTGCCATTGTGATGGGAAACAAGTCCATTCCCGCCAGCGGTAAAGGAACGGTGCATGTTTCAGTTGGGAAAATTACGGACGTGCTTTATCCTGACGACAACGACGAAACTTACGCCAGCGCAGTCTTTGCCCCGACCTGGTTCGGCTCGCAGTATGTGACGGGTCTTACGGACTTCACCATGACCTTTCACCTGCCGCCCGATATAGCTCCCGAAGAACCACGCTGGCATGAGGCCCCCTCGGGATTTCCCAGCGAACCTGCAACCGGATACGACTCGAACAACCGCGTCACATATACCTGGCACTCCCCCACAGCAAACGCCTCATCCTATTATTTATTTGGCTCCTCCTTCCCAAGCAGTTTTGTTCCTGCAGATACCATCATCGTCAAACCAGCGGAACCCTGGATCGATGACGACACAATCTTCTCGCTGTGCTGCGGCGGATTTTTTGTTTTCATGTTTCTTGGTCTGCCCGCCATTACAGCCATCGGCGCAAAAAAGCGAAAAATGCAATACCTTCCTCCCAAGGTTTCCATTGAAGGTCATGGCATAAAGCGTGGATTAACTGCAGTGGAATCCGCCATTTTGATGGAACAGCCGCTCGATAAAGTCCTGACCATGATCCTGTTCGGCGCGATCAAAAAAGACGCCGCCAAAGTGCTGACCCGAGAACCGCTCAAACTGGAGATCACCCCTACACTGCCCGAGGGTATTCACGAATATGAGAAGGATTTCCTTGAAGCATTTAAAGAAGAAGAGTCACCCAAACGAAAACGTGCACTGCAGGACATGATGGTGAAATTTGTAAAATCAGTTTCCGAAAAAATGCGGGGGTTCAGCCGCAAGGAAACGATCGATTACTACAAGGCCATCATGGAAAAAGCATGGGCACAGATCGAAGCTGCCGACACACCCGAAGTGAAGAGTCAGAAATACGACGAAGCCCTCGAATGGACCATGCTCGACAAGGATTACGATGACCGGACGCGGCGCGTCTTCAATGGCCCCGTATTCCTGCCGCGTTGGTGGGGATCCTATGACCCAACCTATCACCCGATACCGACAACCGCATCATCCTTCCCCGCGTCACAGGCAAGACCCTCAGCCTCAGGCAGCAGCTCGCTGCCAGGCGCCGACTTTGCAGCCCAGATGGTAACGGGTGTCCAGACTTTTTCGCAAAAAACAATTGGTAACATCAATACATTTACTGAGAAGATCACCGGCACGACCAATCCTCCACCGAAACCCAGCGGACGGAGCGGCGGCAGCGGGCGGTCAGGCGGGGGTTGTGCCTGCGCCTGTGCCTGTGCGGGTTGTGCCTGCGCCTGTGCGGGAGGAGGGCGTTAACTGTAAGGATAAAGAATACAGCGAGTCGCGTTACCGATGTGAACCCTTATTGGAGTAAAAAAACTTCGTGACTCTGTCCCCAGTAATTTGGATTCCTTTTCACTACAACGGACAATATTTTTTGACCTGTTGTCATGACCAGGATTAAATTTAGAGGCAAATATGAGTGTGTTAAGCAAATGGTTCAATCGTCCATCAGCCACTGACTGCGGTCCATCGTCAGGCTTGTATCATTACCTGCGCGAGGATGAATTCGAAAAATCACGCATCCACCTCCGCATCGACCCCGACGGCACAGGAACGCTGATCATCAACGCCAGCAGTGTCATGCACCTCAATCCGACCGCGGCATTGATGGCATACCTCATCCTCGAAAATATGGATGAAGGGAAGGCGGTCAGGACCATTCAACAAAAATACCGGGTCAGCAAGGCACAGGCATATGAGGATTATTCATCCTTCATACCGCATCTTTCATCCTTGATCCATGGCGCCTGTCCCATTCACGAACTGGAGCTGGATACCACGATGCCATTCAGCGCACGCCCCTCTGCGCCCTATCGCATGGACCTGGCAGTCACATATCGCTGCAACAACGACTGCATGCACTGCTACAACGCCCGCGAGCGGAATTATCCCGAACTGACGACCGACCAGTGGAAAAAGATCCTCGACCAGCTTTGGGCTTTGGGTATTCCGCACATCGTGTTCACGGGCGGAGAAGCCACCCTGCGGAATGACCTGCCTGAGCTGATCAAGCACGCCGAAGCCAATGGGCAGATCACCGGGCTGAACACAAATGCCCGTCGTCTCGCGAACATGAACTACGTGCAGGAGCTTGTGGACGCAGGACTTGACCATGTGCAGATCACCGTCGAATCCTGCATCCCTGAAATCCACGATGAAATGATGAGGTCCAACGGCGCATTCAAGCAGACCATTACGGGTTTGCAAAACGTCCTGACCACCAAACTTTATGTGATGACCAACACCACCATGTTGAAAACGAATGTACACGCCATTCCCGCCACCCTGGATTTTCTTGCGGACATGGGGGTTCCGACTGTGGGACTAAATGCCCTCATCTATTCCGGGCAAGGTCTGACCGTCGGCACAGGATTGCATGAGAGCGAATTGCAACCCATCCTTGACATGGCAACCTTGAAGACCAGCTTACGCGAACAAAAACTCATCTGGTACACACCGACCCAATATTGCGAGTTCGATCCCACTGCCAGTAACCTCGGAGTCAAAGGCTGCACCGCCGCGCTATACAGCATGTGCATCGAACCAAACGGAGATGTTCTACCCTGCCAGTCTTATTATCAATCCCTGGGCAACATCCTGGATAACTCGTGGGATTCAATTTGGAACCACAAATTATCCGTCCAACTGCGCGAAAGGCAAAACCTGCCGCAGAAATGCGAATCATGCTCACTTCTCCCCGAATGCGGCGGCGGTTGTCCACTCAAGTTTCAAGTTGAAAATTTGCCCGTACCAAGTTAAGCGTCCTTCATCCCACCCGCTGCACTTGCATTCGCTGCGAGTGCAATTCACCCCCCTGGAGTCTCCATGACCTCACACGACTGGATCAAAGAATTCCCTGCCGCAGTCACCGTTTGCGATGCAGAGGGCATCATCCTTGCCATGAATGACAAAGCCGCCAAAACCTTCGAAGCAGACGGCGGAGCAAACCTGATCGGTTCAAATATGCTCGATTGTCACCCCGGGCTTTCCCGTCAAAAAACAGAAAGACTGCTGGCGGCAAAGGTCAAAAATGTGTACACCATCGAAAAGAACGGTGTCAAGAAACTCATTTATCAATCCCCCTGGTATAAGGATGGTGAATACGCGGGATTCGTGGAACTCTCGTTGGAAATTCCAATGGAAATTGACCATTTCGTCAGAGGTTAATTTGAAGGTCAAACTGACCTTCCCCGGCAGAGTGGATGAACACCTCAAACCCATCATTACCATCCTGTATAATCTGCTAACCCAGATCCCGAACCCACCACCGCCCTCCTGAACCCTTATTCTGTGACCCATGGAAATCTGCTACCTGATCGCCTTTCCCGATGCCGACGACGGCAAAGCCCCACCTCTTGAACAATTCAAGGGGTTGAAGGATGCGCCGTATTTCCAGCCGATCGACATTGACCTGATCAGTCTCAGCGAAGAAACCGTCCTCATTGAAGGTCATGCAGTGCAGGTCATCCGCCAGCGTTACGACTGGCGGGTGCAGATGATCGAATGTCGTTTCATCCTTAAAGACCCGTTTGCCGCATCCGTCTTGCAGGAACGCGCCAAGATCGAAAGCGCACTGCAAAGCAAATACATCCCGACCCAATACCGTCAGAGCGGACTGTACGAGGAATACTCCATCCTGCTTGTGAAGGAAGCCAAACCTTCGCCGGATAAATGGATCGACAAGAATTCCCTCGCGCTTACCAAATTCATCCGCTCACAGCGCGAAGTGTTCGACACAAGCGAGATCGAAGAGATTCTGATCTCACGCACACACTACTCAGCCAGTGAACTCACGCTCGTAGATTGGGAAGGCGCCGTCATCATTGCCCCCAACGAAGACTACCAGTCCGATATTGCGCTGCTCAAAATTGGCAATTATCAACTTCTGCGTTACCGCATGCTGGATGAATCGATCGAGACCATGCTCGACAAGATCAGCGCCACGTTCTTTGAAAATAAACGCCGCCCGCGCCCCACAAGAGGCGTCATCCGCCAGATCGCCGAGCACAAACTCGAAGTAATGATCGATTTTGAACGTGCCGAACAAAACCTGCTGTTGATCGGCGACTGGTACACCGCAAAATTATATGAAGCCATTCAAAGTGAACTTTACCTGAAAGATTGGAAGGAAAACCTGAAGAACAAACTGGACAACCTCGAAGGCATTGTTGAAACCATCAAGGATAATTTTTCGCTTTCATTGGAAACCGTATGGGCAAGGATCGAAATGTTCGCCTGGGCGCTCATGCTGATCGGCTACCTGTACCTGACTTTCGTCGACCTTGGTCTGATCAATAAATAGGAGAACGCATGAACATTCTCAACCGTTTTACAGAAAATTTTTCCAAAGTCCAACCGCTCCCGGCTGGCATCCATCACCTGCAAGCCACAGAAGATGAGAAGCCCTACCGCCTGCATCTCCGTCTGAACAACGACGGTTCGGGGCTGCTGATCCTGAATGCTGCCACCGTTCTGCAGCTTAATCCCACTGCCGCCGAATATGCATTCCACTTCATAAAAGGGACCGAGCCGGAAGAAGCCGCGAAGCAAATTGCGAAGCGTTATCAGGTGGACAAGAACACCGCCCTGGCAGATTTTGAAAACTTTGCGAGTCAAATCCACGAGCTCGTTTCCACCGCCGATCTGGACCCCGCCTCTTTCCTCAACTTTGAGCGGGTTACTCCCCATTCAGCCGATTCCACCCTCAGGCTCGATTGCGCCCTCACCTACCGCCTGCCCGAAAACACCCAGGCCGGGTATGCACCGGTGAAACGCGTTGAGCGCGAACTCAGCACCGATGAGTGGAAAACCATCATGGACAAGGCCTGGCAGGCGGGCATTCCGCACATTATCTTCACCGGCGGAGAAGCCACCCTGCGCGAAGACTTGCTGATGCTGATCGATCACGCCGAAAAGAACGGACAGGTCTGCGGTTTGCTGACCGATGGGCTCAAACTCGCCGATAAAACCTACCTTGAGCTGCTGCTGCAAACAGGGCTTGACCACGTCATGCTTATCCTGCAGCCCAATGATCCACGCTCGTGGAAAGCCATCGAAACCATCATCCCGGAGGATATTTTTCTCACTGTGCATCTCACGCTCAACAGAGAGAACGCGGCAGAAGCCAAAACAAACCTGGAAAAACTTTCCAAACTGTCTGTGGCAAATATTTCCCTCAGCGCCGCCGACAATGACCTGGTGGACAAGTTGATCGAATTGCAGGATTTTGCCAGTTCCCTGCAGCTCACCCTGCGGTGGGATCTGCCTGTACCGTACTCCTCGTCAAATCCCATCAGCATTGAAACCGTGGATGATGAACTCCCTGCCGGCGCCGGGAAAGCCTGGATGTATGTGGAACCGGACGGCGATGTACTCCCTGCCCAGGGCGAACCCGATAAGGTTCTTGGCAACTTTCTGAAAGACGATTGGGAGAAAATTTTAAAACGATGACCCGCCTCCCCATCATTGAATCCTACTGGGTGGAAGAAAAGCGTCTGCTTGCAGGTGAATACCCCGGCAGCCGCGACCCGAAAGTTGCGCACCACCGTATGGACGCTTTTCTCAAAGCGGGCGTGACCGATTTCATTGACCTGACCGAGCCGCATGAACTCGTTCCTTATGAGGACATTCTCAAGGAACAGGCAAAGATCCACGGTGTTCAAGCCTCATATCAACGCATCCCCATCCTCGATTGCAGCATCCCCACCTCCGACACCATGAGTAAGATCCTGAACTCCATCGAGAAAGCCATCAACAACGGCAACTGCGTTTATGTCCACTGTTGGGGCGGAGTGGGCCGGACGGGGACGGTCGTTGGCTGTTATCTTGTGCGTCATGGCAGGTCGAATGAGCAAGCCATTGCACAGGTCGATCAGTTGTATAAAACCCGGCCAGCAGACATTTACCATCCGCATTCCCCAGAGACCGATGAACAGATCGAGTTTATCCGCAACTGGTGGGACGACCCGGACGACCTGAACAGAAGTCTGAAATATTTTTGTGAAGGATGAACTGGCATTCGCGTTACCTTCAGCAAGCTGCATGGACTCGCGGTCTGCGAGCCTATTTATTTGAAAAAGCGGGCTTTAAAACCGCGCGCCGCATCCTGGAAGTGGGCTGTGGAACCGGGGCGATCCTGCGCGATCTGACCTGTACCGCCGCTCTTCACGGTCTGGACCTGGACCCCGGGTCACTGGCCGAGTGCCGAAAGAATGTCCCGGCTGCTTCGCTTACGCATGGCGACGGGCATTTTCTTCCCTATCCTGACCAGGCTTTTGACATTGTGTATTGCCATTTTCTGCTGCTTTGGGTAAAAGACCCATTGCAGGTTGTCGGCGAAATGGCGCGGGTGGGACGCTGTGTGTTGGCATTGGCGGAACCCGATTACAGCCAGCGCGTGGATCAGCCGCCCGGGCTTCAGCCGCTCGGCCAGTGGCAGACAGAAGCGCTTCGCAGACAGGGCGCCAATCCATCCTTCGGCGCAATGCTGGCTGAGACATTTTTTCAGGCGGGCATCAGGCTGGTCGAAACAGGACCGATCCAGGGGCAGACAGTGATGAATTCCGCCACCGACTGGGAAAAGGAATGGGCTGTGATCGAATCTGATCTGGAAGAAATGGTCCCCGGCGAAGAAATTCAAAAAATGAAAAAACTGGATGAAACAGCGCGCAGACTGGAGGAGCGCACCTTACATGTCCCTACGTTTTTTGCCTGGGGCATGTCAAATTGGGAATCGAGCCCACATTAGAAGTATAATTTCGCCCAAATCAGGAGGCTCGTTTGGAAAATTTAGAAGAAGTGCAAATCGAAGCACAACCCAATGAAGTCCAAGTTCCCGTTGAAGAAAAAATGAACTGGAAACGATTTGTGCTTGATATTATTGAAACACTGGCATTGGCTGCCATTTTATTTTTCGGCATTAATCTGGTCTCAGCCCGCGTGCGTGTGGATGGGTTCAGCATGCAGCCGACGCTGGAAGATGGTGAATTTGTATTGGTAAGCAAGGTGAATTATCAATTTGGAGATGTGGAACGCGGGGATATTGTGGTGTTCCACTTCCCGCTTGACCCCGAACAGGAATTGATCAAGCGCGTGATCGGTCTGCCAAGCGATACGATCAGCGTACAAAATGGTCAAGTCTCTGTGAATGGATGGGTCCTGGATGAGCCATATATTGCAGCGGCTCCCGCTTATTCCGGTGAATGGATCGTGCCGGATGGACAATTGTTCGTGCTGGGTGACAACCGCAATGATTCCTCTGATTCACATTCCTGGGGTTATTTGCCTCTCGAAAAAGTGGTCGGCAAGGCGGTTGTGATCTACTGGCCCCCTCCCTTCTGGAAGGTGATCCAGCATACTGCCATACCCTCCATTCCATAGGAAATGATATGAATAAAACTGAGAACAAGTTCCCCGAATATTTCCCCTGTATTGAATGCCACGCGGGTATTCTTCAGCCGCGTCACATTACGTATTTTACCTGGCTCGGTAATGAATTGATCAGCGTACCGCATTTCCCTGCATGGATCTGCGATGTGTGCGGCAAGCGTGAATATGATACAAAGGCCATCACCTGGCTTAATATGATCCTGGACCCAAATGCAGGCAAGCCAACGACCAACCGCCGCCGCACTCCGCCTCCCCCCCGACCCCAGACCGGTTTACCGCGCCCGATCCACGATTCTTAACCAACGAAGGATTCTGCCATGTCCCTGATGCACGATACCTCCCCCCGCACCTATCGTTTTCTTCCTGCCGATGTTTTTACTTCCGGGTATCGGGTGGTTGGAAAGATCATGGTCACAAATCATGGGGCGATGGGCATGTTGAATGACCCAACCCGTTCGGCAATTGAGATCAATGACGCGCGCCTGGCTCGACTGCACATGCCTTCAAAACTTGTGGATCATTTTGAACTGGTCCGGATGATGAAGAAACATGTCTACGCGGTGTGTCTGGCCCGGCGCGAAGACCTCGGTCCGCTGGGCATTGTCCGCGGCGGGTTTACCAGCGTGATCGAGTATCCGATCCGCATTACGACCCAGATGTTTGAAATTGAAGGGATGATGGAGTTACCGGGGCGTTTCGATTTCACAGCGCTCATCACGGACGGTTCCCGCGATTTCCTGCCGATCTTCAATGCCACCTTGACGGGCATCCTGATTCCGAATTTGCGGGTGGAAAGTCCGGGGATGTTGATCAATCGCAGCCAGGTGGACTTAATGGCATTGCTGAATCAACGGGTGAAACCTGAAAATTAGTGTCGAAATAGCTTGACTATGACCAAGGTGAATGATAGAATTCGCCCGCTCAAAAAAAGCCCCCATCGTCTAGAGGCCCAGGACGCGGCCCTTTCAAGGCCACGACCGGAGTTCGAATCTCCGTGGGGGCACCAAAAGCACAAAAAGACCAAGTTCCTGAACCTGGTCTTTTTGTTTTCCCAGCCTGCCCTGCAAGACCCTCCTTGCTTGATATGGCCACTTTTCACGAAAGAAATCTTTTGGGTCTGGTTCACAATTCACGCTTGAAAACCGGGTCAAGAATATACTAAAGAGACACCACAGCCGCGCCTGAAATCCATCCACGAATTTTTCACGAATAAACGCATCCCCTGCATCATCCATTCGTGAATTTGTGGTCTCATTCATGGACGGCAGCCTGCCCATCCATGGCCTGCGGATATCACCCCACCCCTGCCGTTCCGCCAGCGTTAAGCGTGGTTCGATGGAAACCTGCCAAGTCTGCACTTACTTCACAAAAAGACTGTTGCTTAACCATAATGCAGCCAAAAGATAATGATCTGATTCGGGCTTTGTTTTTTGTGCGGCAAGTGTTGTTGCCAATTGATCGAGGTCCGGCGTATCCTCACCCTGGACAAAGCCATGACGCGCTTCCTGCCAATCCCATTTTTCGTTTACAGGAATGTTCGCTTCCCGCGCCGCATTCTTGAGAGCCTCAATAATTTCGTGTTGTTTTTCAGCCCATAAACAGATGATCGCCGTGGCGAGCTGGTCATTGACCTTGAATTCTTTCACAACCTGTATTTTTGCCATCTGAGGCGGAATACTTTGAAATGAGCGAAAACCATTCACGTGGATCGTCTTCTTGAAAATACCCAACGCAAATTTATTTAATTCGGGGGATGCCTTTGGGTAATGACTTAGCGCGTCCCTGACCACTTGTTGACGATACTCGTCATCCATCATCTCATTGACTTCGATCCACGGAAGTACGTTTGTTTCTGTCATGGTAGTCTCCTTTTACACTCCATACAACACCTTCACCTGACCATTCATCAGCATCGACAGCAGCCAATCGCGCAGTTCCGTCAGCATGTCTGGAACTATGATTTTTCTGATTGAATGATGGACTATGAAAATCCTTTATAGTTTGTTGGGTGGACGGTTCCTGGCAGGCTTCATCACTCGCTTGAATTGCAGGCTCCTTGCGCCAAAGTTCAGTAACAGCCCAACTTCCAATCCAGAGGCTTCCAAATAGTTGATCGCTTGCGCCAGGTGGACGTCTTCCAATTGAATGACCGCCTTGATTTCAACCATCACATTTTCTTCCACAAAGAAATCCACGCGGCGATTGCCGATTTTGATTCCCTTATAAAAAATATCCATCTCGTGTTCGCGGCTGGCGGTGAGGCCTTGTTGCGCCATTTCAATATCCAGCGCCCGTTGATAGATGACTTCCTGAAAGCCATTCCCTAGCGCCTTGTGGACTTCCATCGCGCAGCCAATGATCTTGCCTGTCAGTTCGGAGTGAAGGTATTGTTCGTTAATCATGTTTTCTTCCTTTGTCCGGGACTATGATTTATGTGATGGAATGAAAACCATGATTTTTTCAACTCAATCACAATCTGCACGCATCAATCATAGTCCATCCAATAATCACACAAATCATAGTTCAGACCTTCACCTGACCATTCATCAACACCGGAACTATGATTTATCTGATGGAATGAAAACTATGATGAGAGCAACCCAATCATAGTCCATCCAAAAATCATTCCAATCATAGTTCACACCTTCACCTGGTCATCCATCAGCATCGGCAGCAACCAATCACGCAGTTCTGTCAATGTTTGAGCCTTAATTTATAGCCAAAAAATCTTGATTTGACCATCCAGCGGCTTGAACTCATCATCCCCCGTTACCAAATCCGCTTTTTTGACTTTTGCCAAGGCAGCGGCAAAAGCATCGGCGTAGGGCATCTTGTTTTGGGATTTAAAACGCGCGGCTTCCATTGTTAATTCCCAATCCACATTCTCAAATTGAATTCGCAAATCACTGAGCATTTTTATGCCGTTGTTGGCTTCCACTTCTGAGACTTCCCGTGCCAGTGTGTACCAAACTTCTCCGACGTTAACCACACTCATGTAAATGGGAATTTGTTCTTCATGTGCTGTGGCAATCAATTCCTCAACCTGTTCCGCTGAAGGCTCGTCTTCAAGATAGGCAATCACCGCCCAGCTATCCAATACATATGCTTTTGCCTTCTTTGCCATATTACAACTCCCTTTCGCGTTTCCTGTCTGCCATCAACGCTTTCATCAACCCCATGCCTTTATATTTTCCGCGAAGACTATGAATATACTCACGGGTTACGGGAGTAAGGATGATCTGCCTGGTTACAGTGTTCACGTCAATTTGAAGATATGTTCCATCCTTGATCCCCAATTGCTTTCGAATTTTGGATGGGATGACAACCTGCCCCTTTGAAGTGGCTACAGTCTCCATTTTGTTCTCCTTTCGTAAATATCGCAAATAATATACCAAAGGACAAAAAGTAAGTCAATATAAAAAAGTATTACGTTTTAAATAAATTCAGTTTTTCCAGCTAAAAACCACCGCCAGAGTCCTGGATAAATTCCCCGGAAAATCCGGATCAAACCCGCGCATCATACCCAGGTGACACAAGAGTAACTTCAACAATGTGCTGACTTGCACGTCTGATTTGGGGATGACGATCAGGTCGCCGCGGTTGGCGCGCAGGCGGTCCTCGCCCTGCATTGACCCTGCCCTAATTTCTGGTAAAATATCTGTGACCATTATTAATTTTTTAGTCACAGAAAAGGAACAACCCATGCCAAAAGCATTTTCAGAACACGAAAAGGAAACCATCCGCGCCCAAATGCGGGAGAAGGGTAAAAAACTATTCGAGAAACAAGGGCTTAGAAAGACCAGCGTGGATGAGTTGACCCAGGCTGTCGGTATCTCGAAGGGCGCTTTTTATCTATTCTTTCAGTCAAAAGAGGAGTTATTCCTGCAAATTCTGGAACAGATCGAGAAGGAAGTCCAAACCAGCATCCTGGAGTTTATGATCAACCCCGGAGCAAATGCGCGCAAGAACATCAGGGACATGCTTAAAAATTTCCTGCTGACCTGGGATGCCTACCCCCTCTTGAAGGATTTTAGCAAAACTGATTTTGATTATCTCGTCAGAAAAGTCGCGCCAGAACGGGTGCTGCAGCACACGAACAATGACGAAGACTTCACAAATGAATTACTCGCCAGGATCAAGCATGAAGGCATCAAGGTCCGGGCAGAACCGCGGGTGGTGAACAACCTGTTTAAAAGCCTGTTTTTCATTAACCTGCACCGCGAAGATCTGGGAAAAGAAGCCTACATGGAAACCATGGATATCATGACCGATCTGATCGCGGGATATGTTATTGGAGAATAAAAAATGAACCATGCCATTGAAACAGACCAATTATCAAAACAATATGGAGACGTACGCGCGGTGGACAATGTGGACCTGCGCGTGAAACAGGGCGAAATTTACGGCTTTCTCGGACTGAATGGCGCAGGCAAGACAACCACCATTCGCGCGTTGTTGGGGATGATCCGCCCGAGCGGGGGCAGTGTCAAGGTGCTGGGACAAACTCTCGTTCAGAGCGGGCGCGGACCGTGGGCGCGGGTGGGGCATCTCGTGGAAAGTCCGTCGGCCTACCCTGAATTATCCGTTCGGGAAAACCTGGATGTGGCACGGCGGCTGCATGGGATCCAAAACCCAAAGGTTGTGGATGATGTGATCGAACAACTCACGCTCACATCCTATGCGGACCGCAAAGCGGGCACGCTTTCAAGCGGCAATTTTCAACGCCTGGGGCTGGCGCGCGCGTTATTGCATAGACCCGAGCTGTTGATCCTGGATGAGCCTGCCAACGGACTTGACCCTGCTGGACTGGTTGAGATCCGCAAGCTGCTCATATCTCTGGCACAGGAAAATGGCGTGACCGTGTTTATGTCCAGCCATATCCTGACCGAGGTGGACCGCCTCGCAACACGCATGGGAATTATTCACCATGGGAAATTGATCGAGGAATTGGACGCCGATCAACTTGAGAAGCTGCGCGCGAAGCATCTTGAGGTGCGAGTACGCGATCTTGTAAGTGCGTATGCTGGTTTGCAAAGCGCCGGCTATCAACCTGTGCTGAAGGAAGACATGATCCTGATGGAGGAAGCACACGTCATTGAACATCCCGATGACATCGCGCGAATCCTTGTAAACGGGGGTACACCTCCAACGCACCTTGCTGTTAAACAGCAAAACCTTGAAGAACACTTCATGCAATTAACCGGAGGCATAAAATGAACAACTTTACTTCTGCCCTCTGGTCTGAAGCGCTAAAAATGCGTCGTTCCAAAGTTCCGCTATTCACTGCCATCGGTCTCTCCATGGTGCCATTGGCAGGCGGGTTATTTATGATTATCCTGAAAGACCCTGAAGCGGCACGCTCAATGGGACTTATCAGCACAAAAGCACAGATCGTTGCTGGAACTGCCGATTGGACCGCTTTTTTCGGTCTCCTGACACAGGCTATTGCGGCTGGTGGATTGATCCTATTCTCAATCATCACGATCTGGGTTTTTGGCCGCGAATTTTCCGACCGCACTGTCAAGGAACTGCTGGCTCTGCCGACTTCGCGCGAAATCATTGTCACTGCCAAATTTATTGTCATCGTAGTCTGGACATTTGCGATGACCGCGTTCATATTTGGTATGGGTTTGGTGGTGGGAACACTAGTGGTCATCCCTGGCTGGTCAGAGGAATTGCTTCGTACTTCATTCATCAATATCCTGGGTGCGGCGGCGCTCACACTTCCATTGATGTCATTTGTAGCGCTCCTGGCCAGCATGGGACGCGGCTATCTTCCTCCATTTGGCTGGACATTTTTTACCATGGCTTTGGCGAATATTGCGGCAATCATGGGCTGGGGAGATTGGTTTCCCTGGGCGGTTCCCTCATTGTTTAGCGGAGTGGCAGGTCCACAGTCCAGCCAGCTTGAATTACATAGTTTGATAATCGTGATCCTCACTGGCATCATCGGTCTTGCGGCCACATTTTACTGGTGGCGCAATGCAGACCAAACACGGTAAAATGCCGTCCGAAGTGCTGAAACAACCCAACTCAAACCATATCCATTGGAGCGCAATCCATGTCGATTGAGGTCAATCAATTTATCAATACCTATCTCGTGCCCCTGGGCTGGAGGTTGATCGGCGCCATTGCCGCCTGGGTCATCGGCGGCTGGGTCATTAACCTGCTGACCAGGATGATCAGAAAAGGCATGCAGCGCCGCAAGATCGATACAACCCTTGTCAAGTATGCCGAGGCGGCAGCCAGTGTTGGGCTGCGCATCCTGCTGGTCATCATCATTTTCAGTCTGCTGGGAATTGAAACCACCTCGTTTGCCGCCCTGCTCGCCGCGGCTGGCATTGCCATCGGCGCGGCCTGGGCTGGCTTGTTGGCGCATTTTGCCGCCGGCGTATTTTTGGTCATCCTGCGCCCATTTAAGGTGGGCGATGCTGTCACAGTGGGAGGGGTCAGCGGCACCGTAATGGAGATCGGCTTATTCTCGACCGTGATCGACACGGCTGATAATGTCCGCGTTTATGTTGGCAACAACGCGGTTTATTCAAGCAATATCCAAAACTACTCCGTCAATCCCTACCGCCGCGTGGACCTGACTGCCCAACTCGCACACGATACCCCCCCGTCAGATGCGATCCGGCGTATTCAGAAAAAATTGAAAAACATCCCCAATGTGCTGGCAGACCCGAAACCGCAGGTTGAAATTTTGAATTTCAATGAATACGGAACCTTGCTGGCTGTAAGACCGTTCTGCACCAATGAACACTACATGCGGGTATATTTTGATGTCAACCAGGCCATCGTTGAGGTTGGGATCGAAGGCGGATACAATACCCCGGAACAACGCACAGCGACAAGAAGCATCCAATGATGACCCCCTCCCCTATCTACACAAAGTTTTTTACCATCCCTAAAATAGCGATCGACGAAAACAGCCACGTGAACAATGTGGCCTATGTGCAATGGATGCAGGATATCGCCGTCGAGCATTATTCATCCATCGGGGGAATTCAAGCACAGGGACCAAACGCGACATGGGTGGTCCGCGGGCACCGGGTTGAATATTTTTTGCCCGCCTACGCGGGTGAAGAAATTGAGATCAGAACCTGGATTGAAAACATACAACGCGTGCGGTCGCTGCGGAAGTATGAGTTTATCCGTACATCAGACGGAAAAACCCTGGTGAAGGGTGAAACAGACTGGGTCTTCGTGGATGTTAAGAACGGGCGTCCATTGGCGATCCCACAGGAAGTAGTGGATATTTTCAATTAATCAATCCTTCAAGCCGCAAAAAGTCAGGATGAAACATGGTCGCAATAGATTCCGAAAAGAAAATTAATCCCATTCCCATTTATTCGTTATTAATTGCCAACGCCATTTCACTCGTTGGTAATGTTTTTTCAGCCATTGCCATTCCGTGGTTCGTACTGCAAACCACAGGCAGTGCCACCCAAACAGGCATTACAGGCTTTTTTACCATTCTGCCCGTGGTTATTGCCGGCTTTTTTGGCGGGACCTTAATCGACAGGCTCGGGTACAAGCGCACCAGCATTATCTCAGACCTGGCGAGCGGGGTGACAACCGCAATGATCCCCCTGCTGCACTTCACGATCGGGTTGGAATTCTGGCAGTTGATGGTACTCGTATTTCTTGGTGCCTTACTTGACGCCCCAGGCGGCACTGCGCGCGCGGCCTTGCTGCCAGAACTTGCTGAGCAGGCGGGCATGCCGATTGAAAGAGCCACATCCCTGACCCATGTCATCGAGCGAGGTTCAAGACTGGTCGGCGCACCCCTCGCGGGACTTTTGATCGGCATCATGGGTACGGAAAATGTCCTGTGGGTGGATGCCGCTTCATTCCTTATCTCAGCTGGAATTATTGGGATCGTCATCTCCGGTCAAAGAACTGTTGCAAGAGAAAACAAATCTTCCAGGTACTTGGACGAATTACGAGACGGATTGCGCTTCATTGCCCACGACAAATTAATACTTGCCATCGTCATCATGGTTATGCTGACAAACTTTCTGGACTCGATCTTTGGCGGTGTGGTTCGCCCAGTTTATGTAAAAGAAGTCTATGGAAACGCTTTAAATCTAGGTTTTCTTATCGCCGCCAATGGAGGTGGTGCCGTCATTGGCGGGCTGATCTTTGCGGCAGTGGGGCATCGCCTGCCGCGCCATACCGTCTTTGTTTGGGCTTTTGTCTTAGCCGGCATGCAACTCTGGGTCTATCTTTTTTATCCCCCAATTGCAGTTTTAGTCGCCACTGGTTTGATCTTTAGCATGGGAGCAGGTCCGCTCAACCCGATCATCGGCGCAGTGGAGTTTGAACGGATCCCTGAAAACATGCGAGGGCGGGTCTTTGGCGCGGTCACAGCTGGTGCATGGATCGCCATGCCGCTTGGGATGCTGCTTGGCGGCATCTTCACCGAAGAACTGGGGGTGTTCACCATGCTGATACTTTTAGGCATCATCTATCTGATCGTCACCCTAAGTATGGCTTTCATCCCAGCCATGAAGGAAATGAATAAGAAGGCACAAGAAAGGTAAAAGGGAGATTTTTTATTTCTCCCTGCCCGGCCTCTCACTCCTCATCAACTCTCCATTCCGTCAGTTTGTTGAGCAGGGTTATTTCATCTTCATCAAGTTTGACCTGCAATACGCCAAGGTTTTCATTTAACTGTTCAATGGACGTTGCGCCGATGATCGGACTGGTGATCACGGGGTCAGCCAGCATCCAGGCAAGGGCGACTTGTGATATTGTGGCGCTGTGGCATAGTGCAATGACTTCCATTTCGTCGATCAAGGCAAGGTTTTTATCGGTCATGGCGCTTTTGCGTCCCTCAGCGCGTTTGCTTTCAGGAAGGGGGCTATTCCTGCGATATTTCCCGGTCAGGAATCCACCCGCCAGAGGACTGTACGGAATCACAGCGATCTCATACGCCTTACACACGGCGTGTAATTCGCGCTCAAATTCATCACGATGGATCAGGTTGTAATGCGGCTGGAGGGAATCATAGCGCACCAGGCTATTTTTGTCGGAGGTCCACAAGGCTTGAACCAACTCCCAGGCGGCATAATTGGATGCGCCCACATAACGGATTTTCCCCTGTTTCGTCAGATCATCAAACGCACGCAGCGTTTCTTCGATGGGCGTGTCGTCATCTGTCCAGTGGGATTGATACAGGTCAATATGATCTGTCTGCAGACGGCGCAGGGATGCCTCGACAGCGTTGATAATGTGTACACGGCTTAGGCCCTGGTCGTTTGGTCCCTTGCCCATTTGACCGCGCACCTTGGTGGCGAGCACGATCTGGTCCCGTGGAATATTATTTTGCTTCATCCAACTGCCGATAAAGGTCTCTGAAACTCCACCAGGGTTGCCATCCACCCAGCGGGAGTAAATATCGGCAGTGTCGAAAAAATTGATCCCGGCATCAAGGGATGCCGAGAGAATACGGTGTGTATCTGCTTCATCCAACGACCAGCCAAATTGCATTGTTCCCATGCACAAGGGGGATACTTTAAGTCCGGTCCTGCCGAGTTTTCTGTAGTCCATTATTCCACCTCAATATATATCCGTTTGTTGATCGCGCCTTTGCTTTTGTAATCCACAACCTTTATTTTGCCGACCTCGGAGGTATTTCTGACATGCGTGCCTCCGTCGGCTTGCAAGTCCAGGCCTGCGATCTCAACGGTTCGCACCTGCATAATACCTTCAGGCAGCAGGTTGATCTTGGTGCGGATCAGATCAGGGATCTGGAAAGCTTCTTCTCGCGGCAGGATCTTGACCTTGATCTCCCGTTTCTTTTCCACCTCAAGATTGGTCGCTGCTTCAATGGCTTTGACCAACTCTCCGCGCATGTTCTCGAATTCAAAATCCATGCGCCCCTTGAGCGGCTCCATATCGCCGCCGGTAACCTTCGCGCCATGGTCACGGAAGACCGTGCCGCACAGGATATGCAGAGCTGTATGAGTACGCATCAACTGATAGCGCCGCACCCAGTCCAGGGTCGCGTTCCCTGTGGAATTGGGAACAGGCAGGGGGTCGGTTCCGCCCAGAAAATGCAAAACGTCATCGCCCTGCTTCTTTACTTTCACAACAGGGTAGGACACTCCCGCGACTTCCAGCGTCCCAAAGTCACAGGGCTGTCCCCCTCCACCAGGATAAAATGCGGATCGGTCCAACACAACAGTGCGAGTTTCAACATCCACCGAAGTGATGGTGGCGGAAAACTCTTTGAGATAAGCATCGGTTTGGTAAAGAAGTATGGTCATACCCTCAATTATATCCGTGTCTGCGAGATCGGAGAACAAGGTTGCTTCTCCATCCTGGTGTGTGCCCTCCATTAATTGAGAAAGGAGCTGAGAAAGGATTTTTGGCGCTGAGCACACAGCTTGACAGTGTGTTTTTATAAAAGATTAGCGTTAGATTAGAAGATGATTACCCGCTTGACTTTGAGACTCCACCTATTGTATAGTAATCAACGGTGATAAAGGCACTGCCCACAGGCTGTGTCTTTTGTTTGTAACCCCCCATTTTTAATAAATTTTATTGCAAGGAGATGCAATGATCAAAGTTAGTGGTCTCACAAAGGACTACGGCGCGCGCCGCGCCATTGATAATTTGAGTTTCGATGCCCAGCAGGGTGAAATTGTGGGTTTCCTCGGTCCCAACGGCGCCGGAAAAACCACAACCATGCGCATCCTGACCGGTTATATGCCGCCCACAGACGGCGAAGCACTTGTAGCCGGCTATGATGTGGTCGAAGAATCACTCGAAGTTCGCAAGCGTGTGGGATATTTGCCCGAAACCGTTCCGCTGTATACCGATATGATCGTTTTCGATTACCTGAAGTTTATGGGTGAATTGCGAAAGATCCCCAATTTGGACGCCCGCGTGGATGAAGTGTTGGACATGGTTGGTCTGTTCGACCGCGCCGATGGATATATTGGCAACCTGTCAAAAGGCATGCGGCAGCGCATTGGGCTTGCCCAGGCACTTTTACACAGACCCGAAGTATTGATCCTCGATGAACCCACCATCGGTCTTGACCCGGGGCAAGTCGTTGAAGTGCGCGAACTGATCCGCGAGATCGGCAAGGAGCGGACGGTTTTGCTTTCCACCCACTTATTGAATGAGGCGCAAAATATCTGCGACCGGGTCCTGATTATAAACAAGGGCAGGATCGTGACCGAGGACACCACAGAGAACCTGCAAGCCCGCCTGATCGGTGCGGAACGTGTGATCATTCGCGTACGCGGCGAGGCGGATGAACTGGCAAAGACCATCAAACAGGTCAAAGGCGTACAGGGTGTAGAAACCAAGCAGGATGGCTCTGTGGAATTTGAGTTTGTTTCCGGCAAGGATGTCCGTCCTGAAGTTGCCAAAAAAGTCATTAATTCAGGCTACGACCTGATCGAGCTGCGCCCGCTTGGCATGAGCCTTGAGGAAATCTTCCTCGAACTCACTGGCTCTGAATCCAAAAAGAAATAAAGAGGGAACCCTATGAGAAACATTTGGACCATTGCAAAACGCGAATACGATAATTACTTCAATAGTCCGCTGGCATATGTGGTGGCGTTCTCCATTCTGCTGCCAATGGGCATTTATTTTTCGCTGATTATGTGGGTCGGTTCACAACAAGCCATGTTTGGCGGACCCGCGCCCGAAAGTTCACCGATCAACTGGCTGTTCGTCTTCCTGATGATCTTCCTCAGCCCGGCGCTGACCATGCGCCTGCTTTCCGATGAAGCACGAATGGGCACCCTGGAACTTCTGCTGACCGCCCCCATCCGCGATTTTGAGCTTGTTGCAGGCAAATGGCTGGGCGCATTGATGTTCGTCATTGCACTTGCCGCGCTCACACTGGTGTACCCGCTCATCATCAACAATTACGTCACCCCTGGGATTGACTGGATGGTCATCCTTTCCTCCTATCTCGGTATGATCCTCATCTCTGCCGCGCTGCTCTCCCTTGGCACAGGGATCTCGGCAATTTTCACCAATCAGTTTGCCGCGTTCTTCGTGACACTTGGATTATTCTTCTTCCTGTGGTTCATGGTGAGCCTGCCCGCCAGTTATTTGGAACAGGGAGGCGATGTGCTGAACTATCTCAGCCTTTCGACACATTTCTCCCAATCCATGAACAACGGTACGATCAACCTGGGTGATATCGTTTACTATATAAGTTTGATCGCGTTGGGCTTGTTTGCAGGCACCACCGCGGTTGAAATTCGGAGATGGCGCTAATGGCTGGAAAAAAGAAAACCTCCTCGGCACAATACGCCTTTATTGGATTGATCCTTGCCCTGCTTGCCTGTATTTCAACAGGCTTGATCGGCGCGGCACAAGGCATGCTCGCCATAAACATGTTCACCCTTGAAAACACCGAGGGACTGAACCTTGCCCTGCAAATCAGCATTGCACTGCTCATCGTTGGTCTGGCTGCATACGCGATCATGGCGCCTGACACCGTCCGCCGCTTCCTTACCGGACGACAGGCACGATATGGCTCCAACTCGTTGATCCTGACAGTGGCATTTATCGGCATCATCTTTGTGGCCAATTACATCGTCTTTCAGAATCCAAAGTCATGGGATCTGACCGAAGACAAGTCAAACACGCTTGCCGATGAAACTCTGCAAGCCCTCGCCACCCTGCCCGAAAAAGTGACCGCTACCGCCTTTTACACCACAAGCCTGGACACATCCGGTGCAGACGAGCTGCTGTTAAAATTCAAAACCAACAGTGGTGGAAAATTTGACTACACCTTCGTCAACCCGGACATGGATCCCATTGCCGCGCGCGAAGCAGGCATCACAGGCGACGGCAAGATCATGCTCCAAATGGGTGAAACCAGGGAAATTGCATCCTATGCAGATGAGACCGAACTCACCAAAACATTGATCCGACTTATAAGCCCCGAACCGCGCATGGTGTACTTCCTCGCAGGGCATGGTGAGCATGCTCTTGACTCAAATTTTTCGACCGCCAAGGCGACCCTCGAATCAAAGAATTACACAGTCAATTCGTTAAATCTACTATCAACAAATAAAATCCCTGAGGATGCGCGTGCGATCATTGTTGCAGGTCCCATGAAACCTCTCACGGGTACAGAGGTCGATCTGCTAAAGACTTTTGTGGATGCAGGCGGTTCGCTCGTTATTCTGGAAGATCCAGGCATCATGACCGAGTTTGGTGATTCTGCCGACCCGCTTGCCAGTTACCTGACCTCCGATTGGGGCATCACACTCAATAACGACGTGGTAATCGACCTGGTCAACACACAAAACCCGCTTCAGGCAGTCTCTTCGCAAGTTGCGCAGCATCCGATCACACAGAACCTGACCGAAAATTACATTGTGATCCTGCCCCAGGCGAGAAGTTTGAGCGTTTCTGCGGAAATTGAAAATGTCATCCAAACCCCATTAATTTTGACAACCGAACAATCATGGGGAGAGACAGAACTTGCCTCGGAAGAACAACCTGAGTTTGATGCTGAAAAAGATATTCCGGGACCATTGAGTCTTGCGATCGTCGGTGAAAATGGAGTAACCCAGGGACGTGTGGTTGTGTTTGGCAATTCACTCTTTGCCACCAACGAAAGCTTCGACGCTTTCGGCAACGGCAACATGTTTATCAACTCGGTGGATTGGGCAGCGGAACAGGAAGATCTGATCAACATTACTCCGCGCGAACAAACCATACGCACATTCAACCCGCCCACCAACGCAGGTTTCATCATCATGATCATCGTGGCTGTACTTGTCCTGCCTGGCATGGTGGTATTTGCCGGCGTTTCTTCGTGGATCACGCGCCGCAAGAGAGGCTAGAATGGCAGAAAAAACAACGAAAACAACACGCCCGACAACCGGAAAAACGAAAAGCACAGTGGTAAAAGCAGCGGCAAAAAAGGGTGCACGTTCCACAACAACCTCAGCCGTCAGGAAGCCGCGCCGCATGGCAACTCCACAGACAACTCCCATTGCCAGTGTCGAATCGGCAGGTACGCCGACGGCTGCCATCCGACGCAAGCCCGCCTTCCAGGCTGGTACATGGATTACCATTTTATTGCTTGCCGCGTTAATTGGTCTCGCTTATTACCTCAACACGGAAAAGGAAAAAACAGGCGCCGAGGAAGCCATATCCACCGTTGAAACGTCATATATTTTTACCGAGGCGGATGGTGTTGTCTCAAGTATCGAAGTCAAACCCGCTGAAGGTGAAACTGTCAAGATCGCGCGTAATGCCGAAAATATCTGGGCGGTAACCCTGCCCATGGAAGCAGAAGCAGATCAGGGCCTGGCTGAATCCGCCGCAACCCAGATCACCGCGCTGTCAATTTCCAGTCAGATCGAGGATGGAAAATCACCCGAAATCTTCGGGCTTGATCAGCCTGCCTACGTGATCTCGATCGAATTCAAAGACGGGAAAAAGCACATCCTGGAAGTCGGGGATGCCACCCCCACAAACAGCGGTTACTATGTGCGCGTTGACGAAGACAAAATGATGATCACAGACTTGAGTGGAATTGATGCGCTTCTACAGCTTGGATTCTTCCCGCCTTATCTGAATACCCCCGTCCCAACGGCTGAAGCGGGCGAAGCAGTCACCCCTGTGCCATAAAGCTGGGATGTTTAACACGGACCCTGAAGGATTTAAAGCCCTTTGGGGTCCTGTTACCCTCCCCATAAAATATTTGTAATACAAGTGCATTGCAAAGCGTCTGAAAGGTGAAAGGGTATTGCTTTTCAGGTTAAAAAAGTGTATTCTGATTTAGCGAATTGCTGGTAAATACTAACTGAAAGATGGATGTGTGAATGGACGTAGAGAAAATATTGATTGCTGACGACGAAGAAGAATTTTCCGCGATTGCACGACTGGTTGAGTTGGGTCGCCAAAAATCATATGTAACATTGGATGATATCCTGCACTTCTTCCCCGAAGCCGAGCAGGATGTGGAACAGCTGGAAGAGGCTTTTTCCGCCCTGCTTAGTGCTGGTGTTCCCTTTATGGAAGACACCATCACACCCGAGCCGACAGAGGATGAACTCGCTTCGGTGGAACAGATTGCTGAAGTTGAGGATTTGCCGGATCCCTCCCTGGACGATTATCTGGCCAATATTGACACAGACGACACGATTGGTTTGTACCTCAAAGAGGTTAGTCGTGTGCCGCTGTTGACTGCGGTGGAAGAAGTACAACTGGCACAGCGCATTGAGCGCGGACGCTCTGCCCGCGAGGAACTTGCTCATGGCAGTGTTACCACCAAGCGCCGTATGGAACTTCGCCAGTCCATTGAAGACGGCTGGGCGGGACGCGAACATTTGATTACCGCAAACTCGCGCCTGGTGATTTCCGTTGCGAAAAAATACATGGGACGCGGCGTGCCCTTCCTTGACCTGATCCAGGAAGGCAACATTGGCTTGATCCGCGCGACCAAGAAATTTGACTACCGTCGTGGGCATAAATTCTCGACCTACGCAACCTGGTGGATCCGTCAGGCTGTAACCCGCGCCATCGCCGACCAGGGGCGCACCATCCGCGTACCTGTTCACATGGGCGATCAGATCAACAAATTGCTGCGTGTTCAGCACCAGTTGACCCAGCGCCTCGGCCGTGAACCCAGCGTGGATGAACTGGCTGTTGCATTGGATGTCCCGCCGAAAAAAGTGGAAAACATGATCCAGGTGGCGCGCCGTCCGCTCTCGCTGGAAACACCTACTGACGACGAGGAAGATTCGGTGCTGGGTGACTTCATCGAAGACGACGAGGCTCCCCCGCCAGACGAGACTGCCACATACAACCTTCTCCGCGAACATCTCGGTGAAGTGTTAAACAGCCTGCCCCCGCGTGAAGTCCGTATTTTACAACTGCGCTATGGACTGCTCGATGGGCAAGCCTACACGCTGGAAGAAGTGGGACGCAAGATGGGCGTCACCCGCGAGCGTGTGCGGCAGATCGAAGCACAAGCCCTCAGCCGCCTGCGGCACCCATCCATCCGCAGGAAACTGCGGGATTATTT
>JAIFNG010000049.1 GCA_020047815.1 Anaerolinea sp. | reverse complement strand
TTAATATAACGACCTTATTATACGACTAATTACCGCTTTCTTTACGAAACCCCAAGGGCTGTCTCGCGTAAATAAGTTATATGTCATCTTTCTTGTTGTATAATCAATTGGAGGAACAAATGGAATTTCTACTGGAACCCAATGTTGCATACCTTATCCTGCTGAGCGGCATTTTACTTGGGATGATGGCACTTGTTACGCCGGGTACAGGGTTGTTTGAAGTTGGCGCGTTCTTCTGTCTCGCCCTGGCAGGATATGCTGTATATAACCTATCCTTTAATTGGTGGGCATTGGTCATTCTTGTCTTGAGCATTCTCCCATTTATTTATGCCATCCAAAGACCAAAACGTGAAAACTACCTTGGGCTGTCCATCCTGCTATTGGTTATCGGCTCGGTATTCATGTTTGCAGTGGATGGATGGAAACCTGCCGTGAACCCGCTCGTTGCGCTGGTCACTTCGGGACTTTTATCTGTCTTCTTGTGGATCGTGGTGCGAAAAACCGTGCAAGCCGCAGAAGCGCGTCCAGCACACGATCTTGAAATGTTGGTCGGCGCAATCGGAGAAGCAAGATCAAATGTCCACGAAGATGGGAGTGTGTACGTTGCGGGCGAGTTATGGTCTGCCAAAAGCAATAGCCCCATCCCGGATGGCAGTGCAATTCGTGTTGTTCGTCGCGAGGGCTTCATCCTCGTTGTTGAAAAAACTGACTAATCATACTTATATCTTTAAAGGAGAAAAAATATGGATCCCTTTGCAGCTGGTGGCACTGTTTTTTGTTTTGTTGGCGCGATACTGGTCATTGGCTTTGTATTTCTTGCCAATGCCATTCGTATCGTTCCCGAATATCAACGCCTGGTCGTATTCCGATTGGGTCGTTGTGTAGGGGTAAAAGGACCCGGGGTTGTACTGCTCATCCCTGTCGTTGACCGCGGTGTAAAAGCAGATTTGCGCGAACAAGTGCGTGAAATCCCCCAACAAACTTCAATTACCAAGGACAATGCACCGATCTCCATCGACTTTCTATGGTACTTCAAAGTATTGGATCCCTCCGAATCAGTTTTGCAAGTAAGTAACTTTGAAGCTGCCGCTGCCGGCATAGCGGCAACTACATTACGTGCCGTGATCGGCGGCATCATGCTGGACGAAGTACTATCACAACGAGAACACATCAATACCATGCTCCGCACGCGGCTTGATGAAGTAACAGGACGCTGGGGTGTAAAAGTTACAAACGTCGAAATTCGCGAGATCGTTCCACCCCGTGATGTCCAGGATGCAATGAACCGTCAGATGACAGCAGAACGTGTCCGCCGTGCGCTTGTGACAGAATCCATGGGCGATCAGGAAGCCGCAAAAAACCGCGCAGAAGGCACCAAGCAAGCCGCCATCTTACAGGCTCAAGGCGAGCGCGAGTCCAATATCCTGCGCGCGGAAGGTGAAAAGCAGGCTCAAGCTTTACGCGCAGAAGGTTTCGCCATTGCTTTGGAAGCCATCTTCAATGCCGCCAAATCTGTTGACCAAAAGACCATGACCTTGCAGTATTTTGAAACCCTCAAGTCCATTGGTACCAGCCCCTCCACCAAGTTCATCTTCCCAATGGAATTCACCAGCATGCTGGATAACTTCCTTGGTAAAGATGGGAAAAAGTAGTCAGGTAGTCGGGTAGACAGACAAACGGGTAGAAAGTGGAAGGTCAAAAATCCACTTTCTACCTTTTTTATTGATACAATCGCCCCTGCCATGGAAATTGTCACCGCATCCATTCTCGACCTCAACGCACTTCGCAAACTTGAAAATGAAAGTTTTGGAAAAGATGCCTGGCCACTGTTTGACCTGATCGCCGTTTTGACGTTCCCTGAGGTGATCCGCCTTAAGGCTGTGGAGGATGGGCAAATGGCTGGATTCGTGGCTGGGGACCCGCGTCCAAGCGATGGCTGGGGCTGGATCGCCACGATTGCAGTGGATTCACGCTACAGGCGGAGGGGTATCGGGCGCGCGCTTCTCCATGCCTGCGAATCAAAACTTGGGGTATCACGTTCCCGTCTGACCGTCCGCATTTCAAACCAGGCTGCCATCACCATGTATGAAAAGGATGGCTACACCACTGCCGAAATTTGGGATGGTTATTACAATGACGGGGAAGATGGCATGGTCATGGAAAAAGAACTGAAGAGCTAGATAAAATACTTCATAGTAAATTGAAAGGTTTATAATCAGAAAATATGTCTGAAACTCTGCCTCCGCCTGTTTGGGTAAACACACCCCTGTTATTGCAAAAAATGATAGAAGACCTTGCCACACAGAAATGTCTGGCTGTGGACACTGAATCCAACAGCCTGCACGCATTTCGTGAACAGGTCTGTCTGGTACAGATCTCATCCGCCACAACAGATTATCTGATCGACCCGCTTGTACTGAGAGATTTGAGCACACTTGCTCCTTTTTTCTCCGATCCGAAAATTGAGAAAATCTTTCATGCCGCAGAATATGATCTGGTTTGCCTGCGGCGCGATTTTGGCTTCTCCTTTGCCAATCTGTTCGACACGATGCATGCCGCACGCGTGCTAGGCTACCCCGCTGTCGGCTTGGACAGGCTGTTAAACGACAAATTCAAAATCCAAACGGACAAGCGTCACCAAAAAGCAAACTGGGCGGCGCGCCCGTTGACAAAAGAACAGATCCATTATGCACGGCTGGATACACATTATCTCTTTGGCCTGCGGGATGTGTTGGAAAAGGAATTATTTGAAAAAGAGCGCCTGACTTTTGCAAAGGAAGATTTCACGCGCGCCTGTCTCTTCGACGAACATAAGCAGAAAAACAACATCGAATCGTGGGAACGATTTGCCAGTCGTAAAGACCTTTCACTTCGCGACCTGACCATCCTGGCTTCCTTATGCAGATGGCGTGACCACGAAGCCGAGAAATTAAACCGTCCCGTGTACAAGGTGATCATGGATGATACGCTGGTCGCAATTTCGAAGAATTCCCCCCAACACAAGGTTGACCTTTCGGGGCTGGGTTTGAGCGAGAAACAAATTCATTTATGGGGTGACGGTGTTCTGTCCGCGATCCGCCAGGGAGTGGCCGCTCCACTCGTTGGACGGAAACAGGTTAATGTGCGTGATGACGCATTTCTCCGTCGGCTGGAAAAGCTAAAGATCTGGAGAAAAAAGACCGGATTGGATATGGGAGTGGAGTCAGATGTCATCCTACCGAAACCCTATGTCTCAGCAATTGCAGAAAACCCGCCAAAAGACATAAATGAATTAGCACTAATCATGAAGGAAACTCCATCGCGTGTTGAAAAATTCGGCACACAAATCTTAAAAATACTTGGTACAAACAATGCGAATTAATTTTCATGGCGCAGCTCATACTGTAACAGGCAGTCAGCATTTGCTGGAGATCAACGGCTCAAAACTGCTTCTGGACTGCGGGCTTTACCAGGGCAAACGCTCAGAGACCTACGAACGCAATTTAAATTTCCGTTTTGATCCACGGAAAGTGGATGCGGTTCTACTTTCACACGCACACATTGACCATGCGGGCAACCTGCCCAACCTGGTCAAACAGGGATATGAGGGAAAAATCTTCGCAACCCGCGCCACCGCTGAATTAGGCGGTTTGATGATTCGCGACTCGGGCCGCATTCAGGAATCAGATGCAGAGTTTGTAAACCGAAAACGCGCTGAACGTGGTGAGGATCCAATCGAGCCGCTGTACACAGAGCAGGACGCCGAGGAAGCAGCGGGCATGTTCAAAGGTGTGGATTATGCTGAGGTGTTTGAGCCGATTCCAGGTGTGGTTGCTCGTTTCTACGATGCGGGACATATCCTTGGTTCAGCAAGCATCTCGCTTGAAATCGAAGAGAAGGGACAAAAAATCCGCCTATGGTTTTCGGGCGACATCGGCAGATATCGAATGCCCCTGCTGCGCGACCCGGTTCTGCCACAAGCCGTAGATATCCTGATCATGGAATCAACCTACGGGGACAAATCACACAGCGACCCGGAAAATGCTTTTATTGAGTTCCGCGATATAGTCAAACGAACGGTGGAACGCGGCGGAAAAGTGATCGTGCCTGCCTTTGCCGTCGGACGCACACAGGAACTGGTCTATAACCTAAATGAGATGATGCAAAACGGGGATGTGCCGCATGTGCCTGTTTTTGTAGATAGTCCCCTGGCGGTAAACGCCACACAGGTTTTCAGGAATCACCCTGAGTGTTTCGATGAAGAGACTCGCCAGTTTGTTATGGAAGCGCGTCACCCTGCCCTGGATTTTAAGATGCTGACTTATGTCAAATCGGTGGAGGAATCTAAATCGCTTAATGAACGCAAGGACCCGATGATCATCATCTCTGCTTCAGGAATGGCGGAAACGGGGCGCATTGTTCATCACATTCGCAACAACATTGGCAACCCAAAAAACACGATCTGTATAGTTTCATGGCAGGCGCCCAACACCATGGGACGCAGGCTTGCAGACCGCGCGCCGGAAGTGAATATTTTTGGCGAAGTTCACAAACGCAAATGTGATGTGGCAACCATTGGCGGCCTTTCAGGTCATGCGGGACAGGATCTGCTTGTAAAATATGCCATGGGTGTGAAAGATTCGGCCAGGCAAATCTTTTTGGTGCATGGCGAAGAAAGACAAGCCATGACCTTGAAGGGTATATTAAACGATCAAAAATTAGACAATGTGCATTACCCCCGCCTGCACGAGAGCGTAGAACTGTAGGATTTTTTTCGGTTATAATCTGCCTCCGCAGGGCAAGTTAGGGGAGGTGCCAGAGTGGTTGAATGGGATAGTCTCGAAAACTATTGTGGGCTCCGGTCCACCGGGGGTTCGAATCCCCCCCTCCCCGCAGGTAAACCTCCGAGGTCTTAAAGACTTCGGAGGTTTAATTTTTGGTGGTAAGATTCGCGCAATGAAAATAAACCTTACTCTTGCCCAAATTAATACAAAATTGGGAGATGTGGAAGCCAATCTCGCCAAGCACATGGATTACATCCAACAGGCAAAATCTGAGAAGGCGGATCTAGTTGTCTTCCCGGAACTTTCCCTCACAGGTTACGTTTTACAGGATTTAGTCGCCTCCGTCGCACACAAACCCACAGAAGATGACCCCATTTTCAAGCATTTGCTCAAAGCCTCCAGGGACCTTGACCTTGTCGTTGGTTTTGTGGACGAGGATTCCCGCCACCGTTTTTTCATTGCCTCCACTTATCTTTCAGGTGGAAAAGTCATTCACGTCCACCACAAGGTTTATTTGCCCACCTATGGGCTTTTCGATGAGGGTCGTTTCTTCGCTTGGGGCGATTCGGTCCGCGCCTTTGATACCCGCTTTGGACGTGTGGGCATGTTGATCTGCGAGGACTTCTGGCATGCTTCGCCGCCCTACCTGCTCTGGCTCGACGGGGCAGACATTATGCTCTTCTCCTCTGCATCACCCGGGCGCGGACTGAACGACAAGGATAAACTCGAATCCGCACATTGGGTGGAACGAGTCATCAAAGGATACGCCAGCATGTTCACTTCCTTTGTCGCACACGCCAACCGTGTTGGATACGAAGACGGTCTGCACTTCTGGGGTGGTGCAGCGTTGTTTGACCCCAACGGAGAAGAGGTTGCCAGCGGCCCCTATAACCAGGAGGCTCTGACCTTTGCCCAAATGGACTTGAATCAAATCCGGCGTACTCGCGCCCGTCTGCCGCTTCTGCGAGATGAGCGGACTGCGCTGGTCAGAAATGAATTAGACAGGATACTTTCCCGTGGTTGACCTAAATTTATCCATTAACACAGACCTTGGTCGTGAAATCCTGACTGGCTTCATCAGATCCGAAATTACACGGGTGGGAATGTCCCGCGCCGTCATTGGGCTTTCAGGAGGGATCGATTCTGCGCTTTCCTGTGCACTTGCAGTGGAAGCGCTTGGCGCTGAAAACGTCCTTGCGGTGCGGATGCCTTATAAGGCATCCAGTCAGGACTCACTCGACCATGCCCAATTACTGATCGACCAACTCGGCAGCCAGAGTAAGACCATCGAGATCACAGACATGGTTGAACCACTCTTCAAACTTGACTCGAATATTTCCAGAATGCGCATGGGCAACATCATGGCGCGCGAACGCATGATCATTTTATACGATCAAAGTGAAGTATTCAAAGGTCTGGTGATCGGGACCAGCAATAAGACGGAAATCCTGCTTGGGTACAGCACCATGTATGGAGACTCTGCCAGTGCGATGAATCCCATCGGGGATCTATATAAGACGCAGGTACGTCAACTCTCACGTGCAATGGATATCCCCTCCCCCGTTATAGACAAAGCCCCCTCCGCTGATCTATGGAAAGGTCAAACAGACGAAGACGAGTTGGGCTTTATGTATAAGGATGTGGACAAACTCCTTTATCTGCTTATTGACCAGCGTTATTCCCCACAGGAAGCAATTGATGAGGGTTTTGGTGAAGAGTTTGTCAATGCTGTCACCACGCGCATTCGACGTAACCAGTTCAAGCGGATGATGCCGCCGATCGCCAAAATCAGCAACCGGACCATTGGATATGACTTTTTATACCTGCGTGATTGGGGAACATAAATGGGCTTACACATTCCACCCTCACTAAAGCACAAAAAATTTTTTTATCTCTGGCTTGGTCAACTCATATCCATCACAGGAACCCAGATGCAAATCTGGGCTTTATTTTGGCACGTCAATCAACTGAATAAAAATCCCATCGCTCTCGGCGGCATCGGACTTGCCCGCATCCTGCCTGTGATCATTTTTTCCCTGATCGGCGGCGCACTCGCGGATTCGGTTGACCGGCGAAAGGTGATGTTTATGACCCAGAGCATCGCTGCGTTTCTTGCCCTGGCCCTGGGGCTGCTCACCCAATTTGGTAATATCACCATCTGGCATATTTATTTCATCACCGCCATCCAGGCAATTACCGTTGCATTCGACGGTCCTTCACGCCAGGCCTTGATTCCCAACCTGCTCCCAAACAAAGACCTGCCTAACGCCTTCAGCATGACCTTCACTGCATCACAAGTTGGTTCTGTGTTGGGACCCGCCCTAAGCGGGTTTGTCATTGCATACTTGGGACAGCAAGCTGTGTATTATTTCAATGCAATTTCATTTACGGCGGTTTTTATTGCTTTATTTTTGATTGGGCGGGTACCACAGAGCTTTGCCGAAAAAAGTGCCGGCATCAGTGTGGAAGCAGTCCGTGAAGGGATACACTTCATTTTCAATAAGCCGATTATCCTCTCAACCATGGTTTTGGATTTTGTTGCAACCTTCTTCGCCTCCGCCAACACGCTCATGCCCATTATTGCAAAAGATGTGTTGCGGGTTGGCGTTGTTGAATACGGTTATCTCTCCGCCGCACCCGCGGTAGGTGCGGTCCTTGCTGCGCTGACCATCTCGCAAATCAAGGTGCTGCGAAAGCAGGGTATTTTATTTTTAAGCGCAGTTGTGGTGTTTGGATTTGCAACCATCGTATTCGGCGCAGCAACCTCCTTCATCATCGCGTGGATCGCCATCGCCACAACAGGTGCGGCGGACGGGATCAGCACCATCATCCGGAACACCATCCGCCAGTTGCAAACTCCCGATCACATACGCGGAAGAATGACCAGCGTAAATCAAATTTTCTTTCAGGGGGGACCGCAGCTCGGCGAGATCGAAGCGGGTTTTGTCGCGCAGTTATTTGGCGCGCCGTTCGCTGTCATCACTGGCGGTATTGGCTGCATAATTGGCACGTTCCTCATTATCTGGAAATGGCCTCACCTGATGAAATATAACGGTGACGAACCAACGCTTGCAGGCGTACCCGCAGATTAGATCCTTGCCAAATAATCCATCTGATGGGCAATGTACACCAACTCGCCGCGTTCAATTTGAGCGCGGCGTTTCTTTAGCCAATCGGCAAAGACGGCCGTATCCAACTCCACATTACCTGCAAACGACTTTTCAAAGAAATGCAAAATAAAATGCAGAAAATATTCTTCATCTGCAGGATATTTTCCATCCACAGGATGCACCACCCAATCCGATGCGCCTGCCGCGAGAACATCTGCGCCTGCCTTTTGCAGGTGACTGAACAAGTGCCGGCCCGAACGACTATCACCACCAGTCACGCGCGAGTCCATCGTTGCATGGTACAGCCACTCAATTTTCTCATCGAGCGCCGCATCCACTGTCGGTTCCAGGGATGTCACGCCGTCGAAATTAACTGTCAGCCATGCCAGATCCCTGGTCAGCGTAAGCAACTTCGGCATGCTTTCAGGCATCGGCAATAAATCCAAAAATGCATGTGCGATCAATAAATCTGCAGGCTCTTTATTTTTTTGGATGAAATCAAAAACATCCGCGCACTCAAGCTGGATGCGGATATTGCAGGCTTTGTCGTCAAACACCCGCAATTGATCCTGGTTGACCTGTTCCACGCCCAACCCCGATCCGACAGCCCAAAGCGGAATCCACTCCCTCGCCGTTCGAATATTCTCTTCCATTTCATCCACAAGAACATAATCGGCTTTTGTTATCACATCCCAGCGCAGTAGACGCGTGAGCATCGTCCCAATCCCGGCACCCACTTCGATGACCCGAATTGGTGTGGCAGGTAAATTAGCTTTCAAAGCATCAAGGACGTTTCGATTAAGGGCGCGATCATCCACGCTTTGTTTGGAGAGCAAATAATGAGAGAAGGAATATTCCATGAACCCTTTTTACCTCTTAACCCCGCGACCCGCAATCAGCAAACCGAGGCCTCCGATCAACAAATCACGTGCGCGGATGATCAATGTCACCCCGATCGCAGAAACCGCCGGAATACCAAATGCGCCCAGCGAAAACACCTGACTGGCTTCAAGTGCCCCTAATCCACCGGGAAGCGGCAGGAGAAAAGACAACCAGCCTGCCGTCCATGCCACAATTGTTTGCCGGAGAGAAAGATCAATGCCGAGAAATCTGGTAATGAAGAAAAATTCGATCACCATGCCAAACGCCGCGAGCAGGGAGACAAAAACCGCTAAGACCAATGTCCCTAGATGGCGGCGGCAAAACGCCCCTGCCATGCGTTCTGATGCCGCAAAAAAGCGCACAAATTTATTGTTCGAAAATTTCCGCATCAAAGAGGATACGGGATAGGTTCCGCGATAAAGGAGGATAATGTGAACGGGGGGCAACAACATCAGCAGGATCAATCCACCCAAAACGGCAAGCGAACCGTTCCCCCCCGCAAAAATAATCCCGGACTGAAATACAGCAGCCAATCCAAAACCCAGCAAAACAAAGCCTGCCAGAAATTCCAGCAATTTATCCAACACCACCGTAGATGCTGCGCGGACGTAGGTCATGCCACAGTTACGCTGCAAATACAACACTTGAAGCGGCTCTCCACCCACCTGCGGTCCAGGAGTAAAATAGCTGACCCCAAACGCAGCCACACGGGTAACGATTAAAGGGAAAAAGGGAACTTCCTTCTTTTCGGCACGTACGATCAACCACCAACGCAAAGTGATCAAAGAATAAATAAAACTGTTCAAAAGTAACAGGATGAGTATTTGCCACACCTTCAGGTTACGAAGCATCCCCCAAATATCAACCAATGGAGCTTTGCGCAATGAAAAATAAAGCAGGACAATAAGCAGGGAATAGACTGCAACAGAACGAACCCATTCCACAAGAGTCTTTTTCATAGAACGCTCACCCCTTGACCCTGAGGCGGGTTTTCAAGAAGGGATTTCATCTCGGTCAACACTGCTTGATGGAGTACTTGTGTATCTTTTATACCTAGTTTTTTTGGGTCTATCACATTTCCGATCTGAACGGTGACGGTTACAGGCTTTGCGTTCCACATCACCATTGCCAATAATTGCAAGGCAGCGGCTAATTTCTCTCTTTCCTCCCGTTCCTTTTTTATCTTAAGCAATGGATGTTTGGCGGTTTTATTCCAGATCACGTTTCGCACCAACACGGGCAAAATGACTGTTTCAGGTGCCATACGAACAAAAATACCCACACTGTCAGTCCAGGTTTGCAAGGTATCCAAAGCACCCGGATAAACATTGGGGTCAGGCTCGATCTTCCCCGCAGGGAAGGTCAAAGCCACACCGCCGTTGCGTAAATGACCGCTGACTTGACGCACAAGTCTCATGCGTGAAGTGGAATCATCACTGACAAAGAAAAGCTGCCTGCTCAGGTTGGGTAAAGCCATTAGAAAAGGGCGGTCAAGCGCAATAATTTTCAAAGCGGGCCGGTTAATGGCTGCGAACAGTGCCAGGGTGTCAGTCATCCCTGGGTGGTTGGATAATGTCAGGAAAGCGGAATTTGGCACACGATCCAGGCCAAACACAAGCACATCACGGACAAAATGACCAAGGGCAAGCCGTGAAGCATTCACCAACCCATGCTTCCCCACATCCGTATCAAATTCCAACATCAATTTTGCAAAGGTCTGCGCAGGCGGGTGAAAAATTCCCCGCGCAATGCGCGCAGGCACAGAACGATCCTGCCAGCCAAAAGACGAGACAAGATCATCAAGGTTAATTTGAGTAAGTGTTTTCAGTTCGTCCAAACTTATTTTTGCGCCGTCGCCCACATGTTGAACATAAATTCAAAATAGCCAAATTTGATCTTTGTCATTTCAAATCCCGCCTGGCCAAAATACCAACCGAGAAGCGGAAGGGTGTAGGCATAGGCATGCTCGTGGATTTCCTCCGCGCTGACCAGGTTGATCCGCGCCATGAACTTAAGCAGACCATCCGACCATGCTGCTGGAGTAGTGAGGACGACCATGCCTCCAGGTTTTAGCACGCGATAAACTTCTTTAAAAAGCAACGCCATCAATGAAGGGTCAAGGTGTTCAACAACTGCGAGAAGTGTAACAGATTCAAAGAAATGATCCTCAAATGGCAAATGCGGTTTGATTTCGAGGTCAAGCATAAAACTTTCAATTTTAAGTTCAGTTGCCGTGTGCGATGGAAGTGGAAGCTGGTCTATCGCAAATTTTTCTGCGAAGGAGGTGTGTGCCAAAAAATAAGGATATGTGCCGCAACCAATATCAAGAATGCGTCCGGTACGTAACGTTGAGGGAATCAGTTTATTTGCCCGGTGCGCGCGCAAATCTGCGAGCATGGGTTCGAGCAAACCTTTTCCACGGGTCATGCCTGCCATAAAAATCTTCTCCATTTTTTAAATAAATTCGTGCAACTATATCCCACAAATAGTTTCCATGCAATCTGTGAATTACCATCTCGACAATTTAGTTACGGAGCATTGCATTTCCTGACCCCTAATTGCCAGAATTGTGCAGCCGAATTTCATGAGTCAAGAAAGATCAAAGTCACAATCAAAGACTTATGGGTCTATTCAGTTTCCATCGAAAAATGCAACGGATAACCATCCATTCCTGCAGCAAAATGCGCCTTGTTGATCCTTGTCTGCGCCTCAGTTTTTGGCAGGGTTTGGACGTACGCCATGCCTTTGTAATGCGCGATCAGCATGACTTCCATGGCATTGGGTGGAGAAAGCACAAAAATCGAAGTCAGCACATTGACAACAAAGTCCATCGGCGTGACATCGTCGTTGTGGATAATGACACGGTAGAGCGATTCCAGTTTGCTATCTGCCTCTTCGATGATTTTTATCCCAGGTATAACTTGTGAACTCATTCCGTCTTCTTCCATGCATTGCCAAGGAGCAACATGTCCTCTGCGCTTAGTTCAACATCCGCCGCGTCAAAATTTTCCTTGATGTGCGCAGAATTGAATGACATGGGAATTGTGATAACTTGCGGTTGAGTCACCAGCCAGGCCAGCGCAATTTGAAATGGGGTGACAGCATGCGCTTTGGCAACTTCAGTCAACACCTTGTTAACGCGGATGCTGCGGAACTTCACAGGAGAATAAGCTGTGATCAGAATGTCATTCTGCTGACAATATTCAATAACACCATTTTCCAGGTAAGTATGGTTGGGCAGGCTGTACGGAATCTGATTGGTGAGAATGGGCGTCCCGGAATACATCTGCGATTGTTTGAGTAGTTTGAGTTTAAAGTTACTTACTCCCAAATGCCTGACCTTTCCGTCATACACGAGTTTATTCAGGGCGCAGAACAACTCTTCGAGATCCATTCCCAAATGAGGCCAGTGAATGAGGTACAAGTCAATGTAATCCATGCCGAGACGTCGGAGACTGTTTTCACAGGATTTGATCACATTGTCATGATCAAAATGTTCGGGAGAAACCTTCGAAGTAATGAACAATTTATCGCGGTTTATTTTCGATTCGCGGGCAGCACACCCCAGCAATTCCTCGGCATGCCCGCCTGCGTAATATTCGGCGGTGTCAAAGTGGGTATAGCCAATTTCCAGAGCAGAACGCAGAGCGTTCATCGATGCAGGATCAGTCCTGGGATCCGGGGTCGATTCGCCGCCGATCCGCCAGGTGCCAAATCCGATGACAGGGAGAGGCAGGTTGTGGATGGTTTTATATTTCATAAGATAAATTATAGCATCATGAAAAAGCCCCCTCGTTTTTTGGGGGCTAAAATTCCTTGATTAAATTAAACCACGATCTGTATTCTTTGTTTCAAAAAGGACATGATCTCTGTCTTGAATCATTGTCATGAAGTCATCAATCATCCATGTGTCTGGTGAACAGGATCCAATGCCTGCTTAGAAAACAGTCTTCCATGATTTCCCCTCATGACAACCGGCTGCTGTTGTCTGAATACATTTGACCCTAAATTAGAAAAAACAATTCCACATTATTTTTTAAACAAAAAAAGCCCGCCTATATAGACTGCGAGGCGAACTTTTTAATATCTGACAAAATAATTCTAATCAATGTCCACCAAGATAGGCTTCGATGACACTTGGATCTTTCAGCAGGTCGTCGCCAGTTCCCTGCATTACGATCTTACCTGTCTCCAGCACATAGGCGCGGTCTGCAATTGCAAGCGCCATTTGAGCGTTTTGCTCCACCAGTAAAATACTTGTTCCCTGCTCATTGATATCCTGAATGATGTCGAAAATTTGCTCCACCAATATGGGTGAAAGTCCCATTGAAGGCTCATCCAATAAAAGCAGGGTGGGATGCGCCATCAATCCGCGACCGATCGCCAGCATTTGTTGTTCTCCACCCGAAAGCGTGCCTCCAAGCTGATTGCGTCGTTCGCGCAGGCGTGAGAAGCGCTCAAACACGGATTCCATATCGCGGGCGATCTCTGCACGATCTGTATGAGTGTAGGCGCCCATTTCCAGGTTTTCTGTGACAGTCATGCGCGAAAAAATCTTGCGCCCTTCGGGAACTTGAATTACACCCCTGCGGACAATTTCCTGCGGCGGTACTTCATGAATTTCCTGATCTTCGAACGCAACAGCACCTTCACGCGGACGAAGGATGCCCGAAACAGTGTTCAACACCGTGGATTTCCCTGCACCGTTTGCCCCAATCAGCGCAACGATCTCTCCCTTTTCCAGATGGAAACTAATTCCCTGAAGGGCATGGATGGCTCCGTAGAAAACCTGTAAACTTTCAACTTTTAGCATCATAGCGTTGCTTCTTCCGTAATTGATATTTTTTTGTCAGGCTGGTTACATCGGGTCCAAGATATGCTTCAATCACTCGTTGGTTGGACTGGATTGATTTCGGCTTTCCTTCAGCTATCTTTGTACCATAGTCCAATACGGTGATCTGATCAGAAATATCCATGACCACACGCATATCATGTTCGATCAATAGTATGGTAATTCCCAATTCGTCGCGCAGGTTGCGGATAAAATGGGTCATTTTTCCGGTTTCCTGTGGATTCATCCCTGCGGTAGGTTCGTCCAGCAAAAGCAAACGCGGTTTATTGGCTAATGCTCTTGCAATTTCCAGGCGGCGTTGAGCGCCATACGGAAGGTTACGCGCCAGATTGTCGCCAAGTCCCTCCAATCCGACAAATTTTAACAAACGACGACCTTCTTCAATGGCTTGTTTTTCTTCTTCACGTTCACGCCGTGTGGAAAGGACCGCATCCACCCAACCTGCTTTAAAACGGGGATACTGTCCCACCATGACATTTTCGATTGCGGTCATATCCCCAAACAAGCGGATATTTTGATAAGTTCGGGCAATACCAAGCGCTGCCACCCTATAGGTGGGTTGTCCCTGAATAGGCATACCATAAAATTCAATCTGACCATGTTCGGGAATGTAATATCCCGAAATGCAGTTGAAGAGCGTAGTCTTCCCTGCGCCGTTGGGTCCGATAATGCTGGCAATGATATTCTCCGGCACCACCACATCAACACTGTTAACTGCGGTCAAACCGCCAAAAATTTTCGATACTTGTTTGGTTTCAATACATGTGGACATGGTTACGCTTCCTTGCCCAACGGGTTTTGAACACTGGCTTTTTCCAACTCGGGTCGTTTGGCCGGCAGGAAACCTTCAGGTCTCAGTCTCATCATAACAATCAGAAGCACACCAAAGATCAACAAGCGGTAATTCTCGGTTTCACGCAGGATTTCCGGTAATCCTTTAAGGGCAAACGCACCTAGGAATATTCCTGGAATGTTGCCAATTCCACCCACAATAACCAGACAGATGACATTGATCGAGACCATCAGCGCGTGGTCATCGGGACCTGTAAATTGATTCCGCGAGGCAAATAACACACCAGCAAGTCCTGCCACTGCCGCGCTGAGCGATAAGGCCAAAAGTTTGGAAGCGAAGGCGTTGATGCCCGTGGCACGAGCAACAGTCTCATCCAAATTGATCGCGTACCAGGCTTTTCCGGTGCGTGAATTTTGCAAACGATTCGCAAGGAAAGTAACCACCAATACCGCGATAATAATCAGATACATGAAATCAACATCAGAAATAAAGGATTTACCCAGGATGGTTGGTCCGGCAATGTCACGAATACCGCGAGGTCCTGCTGTGTAAGGGGTCATCAAATCGCTCTTAAGCAGAATCCGGATAATTTCAGCAAAGCCCAGGGTGACGATTGCCAGATAGTCGCCACGCAGGTTTAGGATGGGCAGGCCGATCAATAAACCCGAAATGGCGGCGGCTAAAACACCAAGCCCAAGCGCAACCCAAAAATTCATCATCAGGTGATGAGGTTCTGGGGCAGTAAGCAAGGCAAAGGTGTAGGCGCCAACAGCAAAGAAGGCAACATACCCAATTACCAATTGACCCGCCCAACCCGTGATGATGTTCAACCCCAGACCTAAAATAATGTAAATTCCCACGGTGCCGAACACATAATTCCAGTAACCACCCCAGGTTCGGGGGAGGATAATTAAAATTGCCGCAAAGGCCAGCAGGGAAGCATAGCGGGTATATTTATTCTGAATGATGTTTGAAACACGCTCCGACCGGATTGAATCCCAGACTGACTCGGATGCCTTACGCAAACTGGATCTCACCGCGCCATTGTTCCGCAGATAGAAGGATAAAGCAGCAGCAGCCAGCCCCGACCCGGTCATCAAGGCAAACATCAACAGACTTCCAATGAATGGAGTTTGGTCGAAGAGGAACATTTTAATGGATTCAGGCGAGACAGATGGCAAATAGGTGCGCGGATCAATGCGATTGGAATTCAACTCACCAAATAAAAAGCCGATGATCGCCGAGAACAATCCACTGACCGCCCCGGAGGATCCACCCGCCAGGAGTGCACGATTCCACGTATCTGCTTCGAGGAGCGGACGCGGTGAAGCGGTCACCCCTGCCCATGCCCCAACCAGAATCATAAAAATGGAGAAAAATACCAGGGGCGGCGTACTATATGACGATTGAACACCAAATATCTTTCCCACCAATCCAGCGCCAGTCACCGTAAATCCAATTAAGAACATCGTGACAATTACAATCCCAAAGACGACTCCGGTGCGAAGTCCTTTATCCACAGCCGACGATCTCATAATTTTTCCTCAGAAAGTTTTTCGCCCAAAATACCCGACGGGCGCACAATCAAAACCAGCACCAGGATGGAAAAAGCGATCACATCCTTGAGTTGGAAATCGATCCCCAAGGCAGCAGGCCCGATGGCTTCAATGACGCCCAACAACATGCCACCCAACATCGCGCCGGGGATATTTCCAATGCCGCCCATCACTGCGGCAGTAAACGCCTTAATGCCCGGCAGGAAACCGGTGTAATGATTGACCAGGCCCATGTGGATACCCCACATGACTCCCGCCGCACCCGCCAGCGCGCCGCTGATGATGAAGGTCTTACTAATGACATTATCCACATCCACGCCCATCAGGGAAGCCGTATTCTTATCCAAGGCAACAGCCCGCATGGCGCGCCCCAATTTGGTGCGTTGTACCAGGATATAAAGCCCAATCATTAAAAGGGTGGAAAGCACCAGCGAGAAAATACCAGTATATGAAATCAAGACATCATTACCACTGACGTTTACGATCCAGCCTGCGCCGCGGTCCAGAATATCCGGGTTAACTACATTCTTACGCTGTGGACCGAAAAGCAGCATTGCCAGGTTCTGTAGAAAGATGGATGCGCCAATGGCGGTAATCAACAAAATAAGACGCGGCGCTCTACGCAATGGACGGTACGCGATTTTCTCCAGAAAATAGCCCGCCATTGCCGAGATAGATATGCCCACCAAAAAGGCCAGCAGAACTGAAATAAACGGGTGGGCGTTCAAAAAATTATATTCGGGGTTGGAAAGGGTTGGGGCAGGAATAAAGCGCAGGGCTTCGAAGGTAAAAAATCCGCCGAATGCCCCCAACATCATCACTTCGCCGTGCGCAAAATTAATCATAAACATAATGCCGTAGACTAGAGTGTAACCAATGGCAATGAGTGCATACATGCCCCCCAAAATCAAACCAGAAAGACCAAAACGAACCCATGTATCAGCGCCAAAGTTTTGTTGCAGAACGATTACGTTGTAAACCCTCCACAGAAGAAATACACCGATCACAATCCCGGCAAATGTGCGAAGGTAACGTTCGAGACGCAGCCTGCCCTGGGTAGATGTTGAGGTTGGTTTATCCATGAAATATTGACGCCTTTTCAGTAACTTAATTTAGTGTTCAGCTTGCCACACATTTTTATCGTTAATCTGCGCAAATTTTTATAAAATTGAAAACCAGTTCACAGACACAGTATGGAACAGCAGTAATTGAGGGGATTGCCACAACGGTTGTCATGGCAATCCCCAAAACTAGCCTTTGGAATATCTTCGCTTTGAACGCAGCGAAACGCGCTAATGGATGGGAAGCCTTATTCTTCGATCCAGAGACTGTAACGAATAGTCAGTCCCTTCGCTCAGGTTGAAGAAATTTTTTGGAATGCAATTTTCCCTTTCAGGTGAGTGCAACCGGCTCCAAATCTGATTTATTTAGCAGGAACCCACTCGCCGCCCTGGACGATATAGAAGACGGGACCAGAAGCATTGCATTCGCCATTTTCTTTGCAGGTAATGACACCGGCAATACCCTGATAGTCCTTCATACCACGGACTGCAGCTACAAGGGCGCCGCGCGGAATGTAGAGGGTGTCACCTTCAACGATCGCCACACTGTTAATAGCCTGGATCAAAGCACCGACTGCATCGTAGGAGTTCCAGGTGTAGGCAGAGAGGACGCCGGCTTCGGTGCCAGTGGCATCCAAATAGGCTTTGTTGAACTTGAGGATGGGATCAGTTCCGGGGGGAACGAGTGTCGCCGAATAGACGCCTTCACCTTTGTCACCAACTTTGGAAAGGAAGTCCTTGCCATAGATGCCATCACCGCCGAAGAAAACGACACCCGCCAGGCCAGCCTGTTCCATCTGGTTGACAAGCACAGAGGCTTCAGCATTGTATCCGCCGAAATAAAGGGCTTCGGGTTTGGCAGAAGCCACAGCCGCGAGCGGAGCGCTATAGTCTGATTCGCCTGGGGTAACGGCTTCAAAAGCCACAACCTCACCGCCAAGTGCAGCAAAGTTTTCCTTCACCACGTTCGCAAGTCCCTGGCCATAATCGGTACCGTCGTGCATAAGCGCCAAGGTCTTGATGCCAAGGGTCTCAAAGAGATATTTGGCAGCGCCAATACCTTGTTCGGTATCGGTAAAGGCATTTCGGTTGAAAACCGTGGAGCCTTTTGTGGTCAGGTCCGGATTGGTCGCGGAAGGCGACATCATGGGAACGCCGGCTTTTTCGTAAATGGGCATAGCAGCAGCAGTTGCACCTGAGAAGGCATGTCCAGCCATGGCAACAAAGGTCGGATCTGAGACCAGTTTGTTCGCCACAGCCGCGCCGCCTTCAGCGCCGCCGCCATCATCTTCGATAGCCACTTCAACCTTCCAACCCTGGACATCACCAAAGTCGGCAACAGCCAATTTCATGGCGTTTGACATGTCGATACCGAATTGGGAATAATCGCCAGTCATTGGTCCGGAGTACCCGACTTTGATAGTCTGGTCCTTGCTGATCGTGGCACAGCCAAGTTCTGCGTTACAAGCTTCCGGCGCTTTGGCAGCAGCCGGACCGCAAGCAGCCAGGGTAAGCGCTGCGACAAGCATAACAAATAGTACGATACGTTTCATTTCTCTTTCTCCTTAAAAATTATTTTCCGTGCATAAGCAGCAGTCTTACAGTCAGATCCTATGAAAACGCTCTTAAGTAACGGTTTGACGAGTTTCAGGAAAGCGTAGATAGCGCTTCTCTGTGACTACACGTTGAATACGGTTAATGCTTTCCCAGACATCCAGGAAGGATGTATACATGGGTGTTAACCCCAGGCGGATGTTATCCGGTTCGCGAAAATCGGGAATGACATTCATCTCCTCGATCAACGCCAGGTTGATACGATACCCTTCTGCATGGCGGAAACTGATATGTGACCCACGCTGATCCACTTCGCGCGGGGTGCCCAGACTAAAACCCAAGGGAGCTAAAATCGCATCGAACAGGTCGATCATATACGAAGTCAATAAAATGGATTTTTTCCGCAAACGCTGGATGCCGACTTCCAATAAAAGGTCAACACCTTGCTCCATTGCCAGAACAGAAACCACCGGCGGGGTCCCACACAGGAAGCGTTGAATTCCTTCCGCTGGTTTGTAATCAAGTCCAAAACTGAATGGAGTACGATCGCCAAACCACCCCCAAATTGGAGATAGCGCTTCTTTTTGCAGGTCACGGCGGACATAGAGAAAAGCGGGAGCGCCAGGTCCGCCATTCAGGTATTTATAAGTACAGCCTGTCGCAAAATCCGCACCCCAGTCGTCCAATTCCACGGGGACAGCGCCGACAGCGTGACTCAAATCCCAAAGCACCAGTGCCCCTTTTTGATGGGCATATTCAGTGATGGTCCTGGCATCGTACATATACCCGCTCTTAAATACCACATGCGACAAAGTAACAAGTGCGGTATCCAGGTCAATCGCATCAAGCACAGCCTGGGTGTCGACTCGCAAACCGTCGGCTGGTTCCAACATTTGAATTTGGTGTTTTCCGCCGAGAAGATGCGAACAACCTTGCAGCATATACAAATCGGACGGAAAATTCAGCGTATCAGTAATAATTTTTTTTCGTTCGGGTCTAAGCATCAATGCCGACATCGCCAGTTTAAAAAGGTTGATGGTGGTCGAGTCACTGACCACAACTTGACCTTGCCCAGCGCCAACCAATTGAGCGATCTTCTCCCCCACGACGATCGGTGACTGATACCAGTTAATCCCCCACGAGCGGATCAACTGTGTACCCCATTCTTCTTTGACAATCTGGTCAACACGCTCGATCGTCCGTATGGGAAGTTTACCCAGGGAATTGCCATCCATATAGATCATGTCGGCGTCGTTATGGAAAAATTTTTGACGGTAGCCAGACAGCTCGTCGGCTTCGTCCAGTTTGCGGGCATAGTCACGGGATAAATCTATATTCATTGAGTAAGGTACCTTTTCGTGGGGAAAATTCGTTAATCTGCGAAATGGGAGTAACGACCTTCCGCCAGGCGTCGTTTGCCTTCTTCCAATAAATCATCAGGAATGACCTTGAAGGTCTCGCCTACATTACGATCCTGAGGTTCACGGGGAGCTTCGCCATTGGCAAGGAATGTCAGCGATTCCGCCATGAGTTCACCGGAGAGAGTGGCAATGCGGTGATTGATGCTTTCGTAGGTATCCTGACGATATACAGGAAGCTGCCGCTTGGTAATAATATCGCCAGTGTCAATGCCCGGATCGATAAAATGAGCGGTGGCACCTTGCGGCATATTTTTATACAATGCCCAGCCCACCGATGCTGATCCGCGCAGCAAGGGAAGCAATCCTGGATGTGCGTTTACCGTGGCCCGGCGTGGAGTTTCAAGAATTGATGGTTTGATGATACGAGTACCACCCAGCGCCAAAACATCGGGTTTTTCGGCTGTCAGCAACTCCTTACAGGTATCATCGTTATGATTCGAAACGCAGAAAACCGGTATTTTCCTTCCAGCAATTAATTGAGTCAGGCGCGGAGGAACTGGTTGACCGCTAATACGCGCCAGGAATTTTTCACGCTCAACATCACCAACTTCAGAGACTTCCTGGATGATCACACTGGGAATCAAATCATTCTCAAGCAGTATACGCAACATCTCTCGTCCGTAAGGATGTTCTTCAAGTACTAAAAAAGCAAAATGAAGCGACATAAAAAATACCTCTTCGCAGGCGGGATAAGAAAAAATAAGCCGAATTTTGAATATAACTACAGAACACCAACCATCGTGGTGATATATCAGCATATTACAAAATTATCTTTTTCCAAGAACTAATGGCCGCGTATTATAAAGGATTTTATCTAATTTGCTAATGTCCGAAACAATATCAGACAATCCCCCCTGTTTCTCGTCCCTCCACAAATATCCTATTTCTCTGCATAAATTCTGCACAATTGAAAAGTATCTTTAGGTAAACATGAAAAGGAGATGTTAGATGAAAAAATTAATCTGCCGTGCAGGAAATGTTCAATGTCACTGAAATACCCTAAAATTTATTTTGCGTTTTTTGTTCTTACTTTGGTTATTGCCGCCCAAGCGTGCAGCGCTATTCAAACTCCATCACCTGTCGCAACCGACCACGCGATACAAAGCCAACCGTCCATCGCCGAATCATCAAACATATCTGTACCTGCAGGGGAGATACAAAACAAATCTCTTGCAAAAATCCCAAAACCGGCAATGGAGAGTACCCCATCTCCAACGCCGCCCATAGTCACTGTGACAATCTTGAACGGTGATCTTTCCATCCGCACGGGACCCGATATGTCGTTCGATGCGATTGCGAAATTGCAGGACGGAGATACTGTCACTGCACTGGCACGCAGCATTATGGACGGCTGGGTGCAAATACAGATCCCATCCCAGGCTGGGAAATTGGGCTGGATTTCAATCCAAACCAATTACTCGATCGTGACTGGAAATCTGCTTGATCTGCCGAGGATTGACATTGTGGAATGGAATGTCGGGTCTTACCTGAACAACTGCACCTCGCACCAAATGATCGTGAAACCTGGCGGCAAAATTCTTCAACCAGTTGAAAGTCCTACAGAGAATGGCGTGTGGGTTACTCCAGGCACATATTCGGTTTTTGACATGGACGTTGATGGTCAGCCAATCGTAGCGAACCTGACCGTGCTCGAACACCGTGAATACAACATTCACAAAGATGGCAATGGACAGCAATCAGATTGTCCCCAACCCTTGCAAAAATAAATAGAGAGTCAACATGCAGAAAAATATTCTTTCCTTCTTACTCCTTGGATTGTTCCTTGTTGGATGCAGTCCGACAGCCAACCAAACGACAAAAGCCCTGGGATTACCGACCACTTCAGCGGCGGCAACTCCCACGCAGCAACCGACGAACCCCACAGCGGTTCCAACCCAAACGGCAATCGCCACACTGCCGCCCATGCCTGATTTCAGTTTGATCGGGCTACCAAACGAACAAGAAGGCGAGTTGGTGTTTGATTTTGTCGAGCAACTATGTGACGCAAAGTGGCACACACGCGGACAGGATCTACCCTGCCCTGTCAACGATATCCAATCAAGCGCGGGATACGTCATGCAACTTGACGGGGCGGCTCAAGGGATGCCGTCGAACATGAATATCCTGATGGCCTACACCCCGCAGGAAAAGTACGAAACGATCTATGGTGAATATCCTGCCATGACCGTACAAGAAGGAGACCGCTTCCGCGCCGTACTTCAATGCCGTGACCACTCATTTTGTGATGTGGAATTTGTGCTGAATTTTTCCGACGAACGCGGCAGCGCAGGCTTAAAGAATTGGCGCTACCTGTTTACAGATGACCCGATCGTGGTGGACTATCCGCTGGATGCTCTGGCGGGACAGACTGTACAGTTCACCCTGGCGGTGCGCGCTCGTGGAAACCCAGTCGAAGCCTATGCGGTCTGGGTTGCCCCTCATATTTATCATCCCACCCCGTAAAGTGCTGACTGGGAACATCCATGATTATCCTATTCATCTGCACAAATTTTTCACAATTATTCGATACCCTATAAAAAAACAAGGAGAATTCTTGTATGAAAACAGTTATGAATTTTATAAAAAATACGAAAATTAGAAACTGGGGCATTGCAGCGATCGCACTCCTGGCTGTGCTGGGGTGGACTTTCTTTTCCCCAAACACCAGCAACGCGCAAACCAGTACGGAAGCAGTTGTAACCTCTCTGAATCTAGCTGAAACCATCGAGGGGTCCGGCTCACTGGCAGCCCAGCCTTTCGCCAGCCTGGAGTGGAAGACAAGCGGCGTGGTGGAAGATGTAAATATTGCGCCTGGAGATTTTGTCAAAGCGGGGGATGCGTTACTTTCCCTTCAACCTTCCAGCACGTCGGCAAATATAGTTAACGCCAAGTCAGATTTGATTAATGCCCAGAACGCGCTGGAAACTTTATTGAAATCGGATACAGACCGCGCCCAGACCGCCATTGATTTGGAAGATGCACAGAATGCCTACGACAAAGCCAAAGACTGGCGCGTTTCGTTGAATGGGAAAATCTGGATCACTAGAATTACCTACAGGAACATGGGTGGGCGACAAATCCCAGTCGAACATTCGTACAGAGACTATCCCTCCCCTGACACCATAGCAGATGCAGACCGCGACCTGGCTTTGAAAATGTCGAGGCTGGAAGATGCTCAACGCGAATTTGACCGTCTGAAAGATGGTCCTGATCCTGACGATGTTGCCGCCGCCCAAGCCAAAGTGGATGCCGCACAGGCGACTGTTAACTCGTTGAATATTATTGCTCCGTTCGATGGGCAGGTGCTTTCAGTGGATGATCGAGCAGGCGATACGGTGAACACGGGCGACCTTTCGGTCAACCTTGCAGACTTGAATCATCTTTACGTCGAGACGCAGGTGGATGAATCAGATGTGGCAAATGTCAAATTGGGCAACCAGGCTGAGGTTACGTTGGATGCGGTGTCAGGCGTCACGCTTACAGGGGAGGTTTCGGCAATCAATCCTGTTGGAGAAGTTGTCTCAGGATTGGTGAAATACAACGTCCGCGTTGATTTGGACAAAGTGGAAGATGGCATGTTCCTGCCGCTTGGAACCACTGCAAATGTGGTCATTCAAACCAAGCCTGCCTCTGCCACGCTGGCGGCTCCGATTGCGGCGATACAAAATGACAGCGCGGGTGAATATGTTTGGGTGATCCAAAGTGACAACACAACCAAACGGGTTGACGTGATCAGCGGTTCTATCATCGGCGACCTGGTGGTGGTGACTGGCGACTTGCAGGAAGGCAACAGATTGCAGTTGGTGGCGACGAGCAGTTTTGAAGCGCCCAACCCAATGGGCGGAGGGGAGTAGCCAATGATCCAAATTGAAAACTTGACGAAGGTCTATCAAATGGGCGAGAGCGAAGTGCGGGCGCTTGATGGCGCGAGCTTCGACATCGATAAAGGTGAAATGGTTGCAATCATGGGGCCGTCAGGCTCTGGCAAAAGCACGCTGATGTCGATCATTGGCTGTCTTGATGTGCCGACCAGCGGAAAATACATACTGGATGGCGTGGCAGTCGAAAATTTGGACGAAGCCAAACTGGCAGAGGTTCGCGGGCGAAAAATCGGATTTGTATTTCAGCAGTTCAACTTGCTCGCCCGCACCAGCGCCCTCGAAAATGTGATGCTGCCATTGACCTACGCGGGCGTATCGGGCAAGGAAAGACAGGACCGCGCCATGAAAGCTCTGGGGCGCGTGGGTCTGGCGGAACGGATGTACCATGCGCCCAACGAACTCTCAGGCGGGCAGCAGCAGCGTGTGGCGATTGCGCGCGCACTGGTCAACGAGCCCGCCATCCTGTTGGCAGACGAGCCGACAGGCGCGTTGGACAGCAAGACGGGTGTGGAAATTATGGAATTGTTCCAAAGCCTTTATAAAGATCATGGGCAGACGGTTATTTTAGTGACACATGATTCTTATGTGGCGCGTCATACGAATCGAATTATAAAACTTTCAGATGGTCAGATCGTTTCGGACGAAGTTAATGCAAACCCGATCAAAGCGGGCATGCCGCGCACGGAAGTGTAAACTGGAGAATGGTAATTGATAATTTGAGATTGGTGAATTAATTACTAATTTCTAATCTCCAATTATCTTGAATTGGGAGAACTAAAATGTTATTTTCAGAAAATTTCAAGATTGCCATACGAGCCTTGCGCGCCAATAAAATGCGCTCCATGCTGACCATGTTGGGCATTGTGATCGGCGTGGCAACGGTGGTGGCGCTGCTTTCCATTGGCAAGGGAGCCACTGCCAGCATCACAAGTTCCATTCAAGGCAACGGCTCGAACCTGCTGACCGTATCGCCTGGGAAACAGCAATCCATGCATTCAGCAGGGCAGTCTCAACAGGCAAGTTATTTGTATTATTCAGACTACCAATTGCTCCAGCGCACACTGGTTGATAATGTAGCTGCAATTGCCCCCAGTTATCAGTCATCGTATCTTGTAAAGTATGGCGATGAAAGTTTCTCGGTGGGTGTTACAGGAGTTACACAGGATTATCAGGATACGCGTTCATACACTATGGCAGAAGGGCGCTTTGTTTCAGATGGCGATAACAAATCAGAATCGCTGGTGGCGGTGTTAGGCTCCCAAACAGCCGAAGACTTGTTCGGAGGTCTGACTGCCATTGGAAAAACGATTTCGATCAAAAGTGTAAAGTTTGAAGTGGTTGGTGTGCTCGAAGCCAAAGGTTCGTCTGGATTCATTTCCTCGGACGATGTAATACTTATTCCATTGGAAACAGGGTACAACAAATTATTCGGGTCAACCGCCACCTATAATGACAAAAAGATCGTTAATAGCATTTCTGTCTCTGTTGCAACTACCGATGCCATGGATACGATCTCAGCGCAAATTTCATTTTTACTCCGCCGCTCACATAAACTTACATCTTCTGACGAATTGGATTTCAACGTCTTGAGTCAGGCAGACTTGTTGAACACCTTGACCACCGTCACGCAAACACTGACGATCTTCCTCGGCGCAATCGCGGGAATTTCCCTGCTGGTGGGCGGTATCGGCATCATGAACATCATGCTGGTTTCGGTCACAGAGCGCACCAAAGAGATCGGTCTGCGAAAAGCTGTCGGAGCAACCAAGAATCAGATCCTGACCCAATTCCTGATCGAAACCATGACCTTGAGTGTGTTGGGCGGCATTATTGGAATTCTGCTTGGCGTTGGCTTGGCGCTCGTCTTCAAAGCCACAGGCATGATCTCCTCAGTTATCACCGCTGACTCCATTATTCTGGCGTTTACCTTTGCGCTTGCAATTGGCGTCTTCTTCGGCTTATATCCCGCATATCGCGCCGCAAACCTGCATCCCATGGTGGCGCTGCGCTACGAGTAATTAGAGATTAGTAAGTGGTAATTACCGATCGCCACTTGCCAATCACTTATAATTCCCTCCATGCCAAAGAAAATCCTCATCGTAGATGATGAACCTCAGATCGTTGAAATCTGCCGGGATTACCTCAAAGCGGCTGGTTATGAAACGGTCACAGCCAGTAACGGTGCCCAAGGCATATCCCTTGCGCGCCGCGAAAAGCCAGACCTGATCGTGCTTGACCTGATGATGCCCGAAATGGACGGACTCGATGTCTGCCGCACCATCCGGCACGAAAGCGATGTCCCGATCATCATGCTCACCGCCCGCGTTGAAGAGACCGACAAACTAATTGGGCTGGAGCTTGGCGCAGATGACTACATCACCAAACCGTTCAGTCCGCGTGAGTTGGTGGCGCGCGTCCGCGTGGTGCTTCGCCGTGTAACAAGCTCACCCGACAGCGAAACCATCCGCGCAGGTGAAGTTGAATTGGATCGCGCCCACTACGAAGTCCGCTTGCCCGATAAAACTGTTTCCCTAACCTCCACCGAATTTGAAATCCTCGCCACGTTAATGAGCCAGCCTGGGCGTATTTTTTCACGCGCCCAATTATTGACCGCCTCGCACGGCATCACCTTTGAAAGCCTCGAACGCGCCATCGATTCGCACATCCGCAATCTGCGCCGCAAACTGGAACCCGCCGAGTTAATCGTCACCGTGCATGGCGTCGGCTATAAATTTGAGGGTTAATATGCATCATTCATCCATCCACGATATTCGTATCCGCTTGCTGACCTTGTTGGTCAGAGCCTTTGCGCTTGTTTTATTTCTGTCTTTATTTTTTTTTCTTGCCATCTTTAGTTATTTTCTTTCATCGCCATCATCGAACATCCCCACACCCTTTTCTGCTCTTCAAGGATATTACATCGGACATGGAAGTTGGGAAGGCGTCGCCTCGGCGTTTGAAGCGAATGAGGCATTAAAGTCTTTGAATACGATTTTATTGGATAAAGAGCAGCGCATTATTCTCGACCATAGAATTGATTCTGTTTCGACAGTTGGCTCCAGCTACGAGATTAAACACGGCGACATTGTATTCCCCTTAAACGTGCGGGATGAAAATATTGGTACACTCATCGTTACTTCACTTTCTGTCGAGTCCCGTCTCAATTTGGTACGCGGGGTGATGTTTCCTGCCAGTATTGTTTCGTCCATTCTTGCATTGTTTCTTGTCGTTGTTGCAGTCTTGCTCATTCGGCGTTACGTCAATCCACTGGCGGATGTGATCTATGCCGCGCGCGCCGTGGCAGATGGAAAATTCAACACCCGTATTTCCAGTGAAGGTCCGCAAGACCTGCGCAGCCTCTCTGACAGCTTCAACGAAATGGCATCCTCTCTCGAGCGCAACGACCGCGAACGGCGAGACATGTTTGCCGACATCGCCCACGAACTTCGGACTCCGCTCACCATCATCCGCGGCAGACTCGAAGGCATTGTGGACGGAGTCTACGCCGCAGACAGCGGACAAGTCTCCCTCGCGCTCGAACAAACTTATCTCCTCGAACGCCTCGTAGACGACCTGCGCCTGCTGACCCTAGCCGAGACACGTCAATTACATTTTGAGAAAAAGAACATTGATCTTGCCCAACTGGTACAACATTCAATTGACATGTTTGCCGCTCAAGCCCGCGAGAAGAATATTTCGCTCTCGCTTGAAAAGGGAAACGGTGATTTCACCACTGAACTCGATCCTCAAAGAACAGAGCAAATGATTGGAAACTTAATTGGCAACTCTTTGCGCTACATTCCTGAAGGCAGTAAAGTCTGGATTGTTCTTGAAAGGACTGCTGATTTACTTCGTCTGGAAATCAACGACAACGGTCACGGTGTTCCAGCCGAAGACTTGCCATTTCTCTTTAATCGTTTCTGGCGCAAAGAAAAATCCCGTTCACGCATATCAGGCGGAACAGGACTGGGACTGGCAATAGCCAGACAGCTCATCGAAGCACAAGGCGGAAAAATTAAAGCAAGTAATTTGCCTGAAGGCGGGTTGCAAGTGGTGATCGAGTTAAACAAGTAAGCCTGCCGCAACAAGACAGGCTTACTGTTCACTGGTTTATGAAATGACCACCCACTCCCCCTACGCTGCAACTGGTATTTGCTTCCTCGCCTCTTCAAATCCACGTCGCAGAGCCTGGTAATTCTTGGGAAGCAGGTGTTGGTGTCTCGTGGGCAGATGTCCCTTGAGTGCAGCTTCCAACGCCTCGAGGGTCACTTCGGGTAAAGCCGCCAGCAGGGCACCCACCGTGACCATATTAGTCAAACGCTTATCACCAATTTCCTCGGCAATTTCATTTGCAGCGACAAAGACCGTGTTGATGTCTGTGCGCTTCGCGCCATGATCCACCATGGATTGATTTACGACCAGCGTTCCACCTACCTGCATTAGTGGTTCATACTTATCAAAGGATGGCAGGTTCAGCGCAATTACCAGCGGCGGATTTTTTACCAGGGGCGAACCAATCTCATGATCCGCAATGACGACCGTACAGTTGGCAGTACCGCCGCGCATTTCGGGACCATACGACGGGATCCATGTCACATCCTTGCCAGAGTCCATCGCCGCGTATGCAATAACCTGACCCGCAAACAACACACCTTGTCCGCCAAACCCTGAAATGATGATTTCTTTTTGCATTTGTTTTCCTCTTTTTCAAACACAAAGGATACAGTGTACACGAAGGATATTTTGCTTCATCCTTCAGTCTTCATCCTTATATTTTTACCTGCTTGATCGCTTCACTGAGTTTGCAATCCACCAGAGGGTATTCTGGGATCATGTGCTCTTCCAGGAATTTCAACGCGTTGACCGGCGTCATGCCCCAATTCGTTGGACACGTGGAAAGCAACTCGACCATCGAAAAGCCAAGTCCGCGTGTCTGAGTTTCAAATGCCATGCGGATCGCTTTCTTTGCCAGGCGGATATTCTTCGGGTCATGCAGGGAGCGGCGTACGCAATAACCAACACCATCGAGGGTGGCAAGCATTTCCGCCATCTTGATCGGGTATCCCTGCGTCTCCACATCCCGCCCGTTCGGCGAGGATGTTGTTTTCATGCCAGCCATGGTGGTCGGCGCCATCTGCCCGCCGGTCATGCCAAAGTTGGCGTTATTTAAGAAAACGACAGTTATGTTCTCACCGCGCGCGGCAGCGTGGACGATTTCGCCCATGCCAATCGAAGCTAGATCGCCATCACCCTGGTAGGTGAACACCGTGCGGTCAGGCAGAACACGTTTGATCCCAGTAGCCATCGCGGGTGCACGTCCGTGCGGAGCTTCTACAAAATCGGTATTGAAATAATTGTAGGCAAAAACCGAGCAGCCCACAGGCGCAACGCCGATGGTTTTTTGGGTCAATCCCATCTCATCCAGGACTTCCGCGATCAATCGATGAGCCACGCCGTGCGTACAACCCGGACAGTAATGCGTTGGGGTATCTGTAAAACCTGCTGGTCTCTCATAAACCAAATTTTCAGTCGCCATAGTTTTTCCTCTTAAATGTCATTCCAAGAAGTGCGCTTTTCCCGTCGAAGCAATTTCCATTTCGGGAGGACACTCTCATTATGACATTAAACAATATGCGCCATCCGTTCAAGCCACGCGTCACGCGGATGAACATTCATGCTCAACTTGGCCTTTGACATGCGGCGAATCTCGCCCAGGATTTCATCTGGGAAGGGCACCATGCCACCAAGCCGCCCATAAAATTCGACTGGAACTCGTCCCCGCACTGCCAATCGAACATCCTCCAGCATTTGACCCGAGTTCATCTCTGTCACCAGGAACGACCCCGCGCGCGCTGTGAGTTGGTCGATCACTTCATATGGGAACGGGCTGACAGTGATTGGCCGTAGCAACCCCACTTTGATGCCCTCTGCGCGCGCCTCACGCACAGCAGATAATGCCACACGCCCTGCCGTGCCAAAACCCACGATCACAATATCCGCATCATCGAGGAAATATTCCTTATAACGAACTTCATTTGCCTGGATGGTCTGCCAGCGCTTCAACAACCTCAGATTCATAACCTCTTCATCAACGGGCTCAATGTAAATGGATGAAAGAATCCTGCGTTCGCGTTTTCCCATTGCGCCATTGGTTGCCCAATCCCAATCTGTGCGCTGCATTGGTCTCATTTCAGGCATTTGTGCAGGTTCCATCATCTGTCCCACACAACCATCGAGGATGACCATACAGATGGCACGGTATTTCTCTGCCAGATCAAAGGAAAGAACCATTAAATCAATTGCTTCCTGCACAGAGGCGGGTGCAAGAACGATCGGTTGATAATCGCCATGTCCGCCGCCATGTACGGCCTGGTTGTAATCTGCCTGCGCCGGGGCAATATTCCCCAGACCGGGTCCACCGCGCATCACATTCACCAACACCGCGGGAACTTCTGTTCCCGCAATATAGGAAATCCCTTCCATCATCAGGCTCACACCAGGGCTGGATGATGACGACATGACGCGCACACCAGCGCATGCTGCGCCATACACCATGTTGATCGCGCCGAGTTCGGATTCGGCCTGTACAAAAGCGCGTCCCAGTTCAGGCATTCGGCGTGAGAGGTATTCCAAAATTTCAGTTTGCGGGGTAATGGGATAACCAAAGTATGCATCAAGCCCTGCACGTACAGCGGCTTCGGCAATGGCCTCGTTCCCTTTCCATAATTCTTTTGGCATTTTATCTCCGTAAAAAAAGGTTAAACACAAGAGACTCGAAAAACTGATCTATCCTTAATGATTCACGCAAAGCGTTCATCTTTTATTACGTTTCAATGGGTACAACTACCACCTTCGTCGTTTCACGATAGACCGTGATCGCGGCATCTGGACAAACCAGCGCACAAATAGCACACCCCGTGCAACCGTCTTTGAACGTATGCGCGGGGTGGTAGCCCTTCGGGGTAAGACGTGACATGTCCAGCTCTATCACATCTTGTGGACAGGCACTAATGCAAAGTTCGCATCCTT
>JAIFNG010000038.1 GCA_020047815.1 Anaerolinea sp. | reverse complement strand
CGGAGTCATAAGGTAGACAATAGTGGAGGGGAGGTAAAGAAAACTCCAAAGAGGATTTGCCCACTGGTCACGTCCGCCATACCAAAGGTCTGTGTAAAGAGGCAGTGTGTGATTATTGAAAATGGAATCACGGTAATGAATAATTGGCAAGAGATTTGACCACGCATCATTACCAACCCAAAACGGGGATAGCAAAGCGGGTAAAGAATACACAAATCCAAAGAGAATTAAAAATATAACGCCAAATCGTGGCTGATCAAGGTCTGCCAAAAAAAGGGTAAATCGCTGTTTTGCCATCATTTTCCCAGATCAATATTATTTCTTAAGCGATTTTTTTTACACCACCGCATCAATCATAATTGCCAGAAAGATAAATGCGAGATACATGCTGGACCAGCGGTACATCGTCCATGCGACCTTGTTACCGCCAACTTTGAAGACACGCCATGCGGCATATAACAGAAAACCACCCAGCACCAAAGCAGAGATCAGATATACAGTCCCCGCCAGATCGAAGAGAGGCAGCAAAAGTGTGACTGCAATCAACTCGATCGTATAGATAAAAATATGCCTGCGAGTCTTTTCTTCGCCCTGCACAACCGGCATCATGGGTACGCCAGCCCTGGCATAATCCTTCATACGAACAATTGCCAGCGCCCAGAAATGCGGCGGTGTCCAAAAAAAGACGATCGCGAACAGGATCCAGGGAGCAAGTCCCAAGTGACCTGTCGCCGCCGCCCAACCCACCATTGGCGGAATTGCCCCCGCTCCGCCGCCAATGACGATATTTTGCACGGTGGCTTTTTTAAGCATGACACTATAAAAAATCACATAGTAAAAAATTCCTGCCAGCGATAGCAGCGCCGCCAATAAATTGACAAACCCTGCCATCACATAATAACTAATCAGTGAAAGAGCCAGGCCGTAGGATAAACCTTCCGCCGCGGTCAAGCGCCCGTCTGCCAGCGGCCGTTTCGCGGTCCGCTGCATATTCTTGTCAAGTTCGCGGTCAATATATTGATTCAACGCACTCGAACCAGCGGCAGCCAAAGCACCGCCAAGCAATGTCCAAAGGGTAAGCGAAGCCGCAGGGAATGCCTTGCTCCCTGCCACCAGCCCGCTGTACGTTGTAACCAACAGTAAAAGCACAATGATCGGTTTTGATAACGCAAAAAAATCCTTTATCCGCTGTTTAAAATCGAGTTTTGGTTGATCAGTTTTATCCTTCGCCAACACTCCCGAAATGAAAACCAAAACGCCCAGCGAAATCCACAAAGCGATCGCGCTCATGGTATGAAGAACAACCAGATGCATTGGGTAATTACGCGTCACAAGGATCGAACCAATTAGCGCCTGTCCAAAAAACAAAACTCCCGTCACCGTTGTCAGCGGCAGTATTAAATTTTGATCACGCTGTTCACGCCATGCTTTCCGCAGCAAAAGGATCATCAACACAGACGCCATACCAACCGCAAGCATGTGGGCAAGTTTCAAAAACCCCACCGGGGAAGTGGGCACGCACACCAGCCAACCTTCGCAAAATGCCCAGGCGCCTGTCACGGCAACAAAACGCCCAAGTACCGTCACAAAAAATATGGCAACAAACAGCGCAAGCGTCAGCCGCGCAAAATATGATCTGAGGGAGTATTTCATTGTTGTTTCCTGAGGTAAAAAGGATAACCAAAAAATAGGATCGTCGCAAAGGAAAACCATTGAAGCGCGTACCCAAAATGCGGCCCTTCAGTTAACTCGATCTCGGGTTGGAACGAGATGGGTGGAATGTTATCGCCTTCAATTTCATTCGGCTGCACGAACACAGACAAAATGGGATATGGGATCTGCGCAGAGATCCGATTCACGTCAAAATTATTCCACACGTCCAGGTGAGCCACATCTGCATCTGCAACTCCGCCAAAGGCTGGTTTTTCCTGCCCCAGCCTGATCTGCCCCGTTATTGTGACCTGTCCTGTCTCATCATACTTGCGCCAATCGGCAGGCGTGGAATTTTGGTCGGCGGGGATAAAGCCCCGGTTGACCAAAACAGCCCCCCCGGGGAATCTCAGCGGGGTAATGAGGTGATATCCATATTGATCACCATTGAATTGATTGCGCAGTGTCACCTGGTGTTCAAAATCATATTCGCCCGTTACCGTCACCGCCCGCCATTCCATCGTGGAAATATTTGCAGGTACGGACCGAGTCAGATCCAGCATTTTTTCCGCGCGCATGGTTACGACCTGGGCATTAAAAGCGCGGCGCTGTTCAAGACGATCCAGCTGCCAGACCCCCATGCGAATACAAAAAGCAGTCCCCCCAAGAACCAACAGGGTTGCCACAACCCATGCGCGACTAAACATTTTTTTCAAAATACGGTTCCTTTCAGACCTGTCAGATATTTATCAATGCCTTGCGGGTAAAGCCAAACGTATGGAAATCTGTCAAATCTTTTTAGCAGGAATGACAAGAGCATACAGCGCGATCATCACTCCAAGCGGAATGCCCGAAAATAAGATCCCATATAACCGCGTACTCAATGTAACCGGTTCGTACACATCCAAGCCAAAAGACTGACCAGGCTGGAACGAGCAACTATAGGCGTAGGATGCCGCAGCATCCAAAAACAGACTCGCCGATGAACCAGCAGGAATCCACAAAGGACCAAGTTCGTGATCCTCGGTATCCTCGTTTTTTACCAGCAAGGTATCACCAATGACAAAGGTCATGGAAGCAGGGATGCTTGGCGGGGCCTCGCCGCGCGCCACTTTTTCAGCCGTGCCTTTTGGAATCACGATCTCGATCAACTTCGGAGCACGCGCAGTTTCCCGCAGGAAAAAGAACGTAATTTCATTGAGAGCAACTCCGAACAGGAGGCCGATCAACAGGGAGATAAGAACTCTGATTACTATGGTTTTTAAAGGAGGCATAGGATTAACATACTACTTCAACAATATTTCGAGATCACTGACGATATCTTCGACCGGGGTTTGGAACCCATATGAAAGACGCAGGTTGCCATCCATATCGATCAAATAGGTGCGGGCTGTGTGGTTAATAATGTAACCAAACGCAGACTCTGATTCGACGACTTCACGAAAGACACCGTAATTATCCCAGATACCCTGCAAATCAGTGGATGAACCGCTCAAGCCAACAAATTGCCGGTTGAAATGCTCAACATATTCCTGGATCTTATCAGGTGTATCGCGTTCAGGGTCAACCGAAACAAAGACGACCTGAATCAACCGGGTCTTATCACCAAGTTTATCCATGACCTGCTTCAACTCTGCCAGTGTGGTCGGGCAGACATCAGGACAAGCCGTGTATCCGAAAAATAGCAACACAATTTTACCTTTTTGATCACTCAGACGAAATGTTTCCCCATTTGATTTTGTCAACTCGATTTCGGCAGCCTTCGGATATGGCTCGCCGTAACTTGTCCCCTTAAAACTGGCGGGCTTTGCAAACACCAAAGTCAACGCCGCCACCCCAACCAATGCCAGGGATAAAAGACCCACCCACACAGTTTTCCTGTTCATTTTTTACTCCACAGACTTTGCAGGTCACGTTTGAAGCGTGACCTGCATTTTATCCATCCCAAAATCAATGTGCAATTTATTGTTCTCCCGAAAAATGTCGGGAACATGTGAGCAAAACCAGGAACGTGTTTCGCATTCTCCTCCTGCGTTGCGGCTGCGCACAAAACTCGAAGTAACTTTAATCCCTACAATAGTTTACCAATCAAATACAAGGCTGGGTAGAAGAAAATCCACACCAGATCAATAAAGTGCCAATAGACCGCGGCAGCCTCGACACCCCAATGTTTCTCAGCGGAATAAACACCCTTCCGGGCATTGTTCAACACCACCAGCATAAAGAGTAAACCAGTAAAAACATGGAATGCGTGCATGCCCGTCATCATGTAGAAGACCGCGCCTGCGACACCGCTGCTGGGAGTAAGACCTTCAGCGGCAGCGAGGGGCCATTCCACCGCCACCACGCCAAACAAAAAACCAAGTCCCAAAACAAAAGTAATCAGGGTGTTTATGAAGAACCCTTTTTTGTCCCCATGAGCCATTGCTGTCTCGCCACGATTCATGAAGAAAGACGAGATCAACAGCACAGCGGTCACAGCCAGACCAAGGAGTTGATTCAAATGCGGACGGGTGAGCCCAAGCAGATTAATACGGGCAGTCATCAAGCCTGCAAAAACGAAAGCATCCGAAAGAAGGAAGAGCCAAAGGCCGATGCGGTTGGTGCCCGTTTTGTAGGCATCGGAATGTTGATCATCGCCGCTGTCTTCATTCAATTTGTAGATGTGCATGTAATAGTACATGACCAGCGCGGCTTTAATTACCGCAACTACAACAAGAATGGAAACCGCATTAAATGTAACGGCAACAAAATACTCCAGAAGGGTAAGAACGGCAAGGTAGACAAAAACCAGTACGCCCTGCGAAAAGGCAGAAGATTTATCCTGTGTATGTGACATATGAGTCCTCCCCTTTATTTTTGCCCGCTTTTAACGGGTGTGATGAATTCAACATACTTGGAGCCAGGCAGACCGTAATCATATGGCTCACCAACAACCTCAAAGGGCTGGTCATAATTATGCGTGGGCATGGGCGAAGGTACCTGCCACTCAGGTGAGCGCGAGTTCCATACATTGCCTTCCGCTTTTTCGCCGTTCTTGATGCTGTTGAAGAAGTTATAAATGAAGACCAGCACTGAAATGGCGATCAGATAACCTGAAATGGTCAGCACAAGATGTGTGGCATCAAAATTGAGGGCGGGGTCATAATCCACGATGCGGCGGCGCATTCCCAACAAACCGATGCGCATCATGCCAAAGGTCAGGATAAAGAACGAGGGGGTCATCAGCCAAAAATGGATCTTACCGAGAGTCTCGCTCATACGGCGTCCCGTCGCCTTGGGGAACCAGTAATACAAGGCAGCAAAGAACGGGAAGACAAATCCGCCAAAGATGGTATCGTGGAAGTGACCAACGATGAAGTAGGTATCGTGCAGGTGCAAGTCAGTCGAAACGGTGGCGTTCGGGGGGCCTGTTAAACCGCCAAGCAGGAAGACAACCACTCCGCCTAATACGAAGAGCATGGGGGTCGGCGCCCAAATTTTCCCTTTCCAAAGCGTAGCCACCCACGAGAAAAATTTAACCCCCGTAGGTATTGCCACCAGCAGGGTGCTATACATAAACGGCACGCGCAGGTATTCATTCATACCCGAAGTAAACATGTGATGGGCCCAGACTAAAAATCCAACCAACGCGATCGCCATCGAGGACATGGCGATCCAGCGGTAGCCAAAGAGCGGCTTGCGGGCAAACACAGGTAGAAGTTCAGAAATGATCCCCAGACCGGGAAGGATGAAGACGTAAACAGCGGGGTGGGAATAGAACCAAAATAAATGCTGGAAGAGTACGGGATTGCCGCCTTTGGCCGGGTCAAAAAATCCCATGCCGAGCAAACGCTGGAACATAACCAACTGGAAGGCGAGACCGATCAACTGCGTGGCGGTCAATGCAATGATGGATGTGGCAACCGCAGCCCAAACGAAAATCGGCATCCGGAAGGCAGTCATGCCTTTCGCACGCATTCGCAGGACGGTGACGATCGTGTTGAGCGCTCCCAAAATGGATGACCATCCGGCGGTGAATACGCCGAGGAAGAACATCTGCATGCCCACGGGAGCACGCGCCGAAAGCGGAGGATATCCCGTCCAGCCGGTATCAAAGCCGCCCAGAATCAGGCTCATCAACATCAGAACAGAGGCAGGTACTGAAATCCAGAACGAAAAAGCGTTAAGCCGCGGGAAAGCCATATCCTGTGCGCCCAGTAAAAGCGGCACAGCATAATTCATCATTCCCGCAATTCCCAATAAAATCGAGATGATCATTATCATGCCATGAAGAGACATGAAGGTATTGTAAAGTTGCGGACCACTCTGACCAAACAACTTAATGTCATTTGTCAGAAATTGAAGTTGTGAAGCGGCAAGTTCTGTTCGAAAAATCAACGCGAACAAACCACCCACACTGATCAGAAACAGAGCAGTGATGGTGTACTGAATGCCGATAACTTTATGATCCAGTGAAATGCTGAGGTATTTCTCCCAGCCTGTATGACTCTCTTCGTGATGCTCGGGCGTATCAATACCGCGCGCCCATTTGAACCAGTCACTGACTGAGCCGCTGCCTGCAAGAAAGAAAAGTACGCCCATGAATCCGCCCAAAACCCAGGCAGGCTCGGTGAACAAAAAGGGACCAGACCATGCCAGCCCCATTGCCACACGGATTACAGAGATAAAGATGGCGCCAAGCAGTGTACCGATAATTTGCCAGATCAGGCCTTTGGACACGGCGTTCAAACCAGCCACCCCTAAAAAGAAAGCCGTGAAACCGATCAACAGGGAAAACAAACTCGCAACCGGCGTAACCCAATCAAGCGAGCCTTGAACGAGCAGGTCAATGACCAACCCCAGTCCATAGCCTGCCAACCCGCCCAATGTCAAGCCAAGAAAGCCTTTGGTTAACGGACTGAACCCCGATGCTCCCCACGACAGGGTTGTAGCACTCACAACAGTCGCCAAAAGAATAGGGACAAGGTGGACATAGGTCAGCGAACCGCTTACGGCATAGACCAACCCCACACCAGCGGCATATGCCGCGACCAAGCCAACGGCAAAAAACAACCAGCCGCGAGCGGGCGATGAATTTTTCATATTTTCTTTCCTCCGCCAGTTATTTCAATGTCTTAAGATACGCGATTATGTTCGCAATTTCTGCATCAGTTAGTGGATAGGGAGGCATAACCGTGGGCGCAAAACCTTCCACCTCGGTTGCCTTCGGGTCAAGGATCGACTCAGCAATAAATGCATCATCCGCAGTTACGGTCCTGCCGTCCTCCAGTTTCACCTGAGAGCCATACAAATTGAACCAGGTGGGGCCCGTCATTCTGGAACCATCGAGTGAGTGACAACCGATACAACCGTTCCTGACCGTCAACCTCTCACCCTGTCCTTCGGGTGTCTTGGCGGCTTCAGCAGCGATCTTCTCCTGCGTTGAAATCCAGGCGGTGTAGTCAGTGTTTGAATCAACAATGACAGGGCTTTCCATATAAGCATGGGAAGAACCGCACAATTCTGCACAGCGAACCTTATAACTGCCAATCAGCGTTGGGGTGATCCGATACTCAGTCACGCGCCCAGGCACCACATCCTGCTTTACGCGGAATTCTGGAACCCAAAATGAGTGGATCACGTCCGCCGATTCCATTTTCAGCAAAACCTGTTTGTTTACTGGAATATGCAGCTCGTTACTGACAATGCCATATTCGGGATATTCGAACGTCCACGCAAACTGGCGTGCTTTAACCTCGATCACCAGTGCGTTGGGGTCAACCCGGCGAGTCTCACCCAGTGAGTACGCGCCCATATAGGCTAATGCCAACACAATAAAAAGCGGTATGACAGTCCACGCAATTTCCAGGGGCGTGTTCCCTTCGATATGTTCACCGTCACCTGTTTCGCCTTTCCGGCGCCGAAACACGATCAGACTGTAAACCATCGGCACGACGATCAGCGAAAACAAAAAGGAAATGGCAATCAATTGCCAGTTCCACAGCCAGTCAATGGAGACTGCCTGAGCACTTGCCTGCAATGGCATCAACCCCGCCGCGTCCAATCCGATATATGTGAAAACCGCCATGACAATGACCAGAATTCCCACAACCAAAAAATGTCCCATACGCCTCTCCTGATGAAATTTCAAACGAGGGAGTGACCCCACGTTGCACATGATAATTGACTAAATTTGTGTAATTTGTCATTATTACACAGCGCGCCTAATATACCAAAATTTAGTCTATTTGTCACTATTTTAGGAGGACTTAATACATGTTTTTTATATTCCCCCAAACCCGGCAACGGAGGCTGTAAAGGCTTGTAAAACCTTTACAGCCTCCGCTCAGTTCATTTCAACGTACCGATAAATGTTACTACCTGCCAAATCTGGTCGTCAGTTAAAATACCTTTCCAACCCACCATTGAAGTGCCCAATTTGCCAACAGAAACACGCCAGAACAAATAGTCTTCGCCAACAGTTGCCGCAAGGGAGGGTAGATCCTTGGGCTTGGGGTCAAGCGCAAGACCTGCAGGACCATCGCCATGTCCCTGCTCACCATGACAGGCTGCACAATTGTTCTTGAAGATTACCGCGCCAGCCTCTGCCGCATCCGCCCCAAGTGGGTTGGTCTTCCCCGCAAATTCAGGAGGAATGGTATCCACGGCTGCAGGGGCTGCCCCGCCGCCACAAGCCGTCAAAACAAGCACAGAAAAAAACAAAATAACCAACAATATATTTTTCATTACGGGTTGACCTTCCTACCGCCTTTTAACTCGGACTGTAGCTTTTCCAATGTAGCCCAATCACCCTTCGCTGCCAGTTTCGCCTGATCGATCCAACCTTCGGGATTCATCATCTGCATCCCGGCAGCATCCAACACTTTTTTAACACTTGAAATTTCAGCGTGGGCAAGTCCCTCAAATGTTTTGATACCGGCCTTTTCCAGGACTTTGGCAACTTTAGGACCGATCCCTTCAATTTTGACCAGGTCATCGACTTCATGACGGTCCTGCACCTGGTGCTGAACCTCAAGCTCAGGCTTTCTGTTTCTGCCAGCCCACCACCCGACAACCACCATCAAGCCAAAAAAGACAAGCGCTACAATCAACATCCATTGCAAGGTTGTATCAGGACCTTCCGTACCTTCAGTTAACAAACGTAATGCAAACATGACCACCTCCGTTGAAAGATCGTACATGCGTCACTTATATATGAAAAAATGGAGCATGTCAATTGATAACGGCTGTCCGAACGCCGGCTATCATGACAGCCGTTATGATGAAATCCATACTGTTCGATCCTCAAATGAGGGTCGTAATGGATATTCGCCAACCGATTCAGGGTAACCAATATAAAGAAAGCCTGCGATATGCTGATCGGATTCAAATCCCAAAAACTCCTTCACCTTTGCATCACGCGCCCAATCTCCTGTGCGCCAGATCGCCCCCAAGCTGAGGGCATGGGCTGCGAGCAAAATATTCTGGCAGGCAGCAGAAGCAGCGGCGTAATTTTCCAAATCGGGAATTTTGGCTTCGGTGGGTTTATCCACTCCAACGGCGATAATTACGGGAGCGCGCAGGGGCAAAGCCCGGGTTTTATCCAATCCTTCGGGGGGGAGATCAGGCTGGCGCGCGCGCAATGAATCTGCCATCACATCACCCAGTTTGTTCCGCCCGTTTCCGGTCAAGACCACAAAACGCCAGGGGCGCACTTTGAAATGATTCGGTGCCTGGCTGCCCGCCTCCAACAGTTGTACGATCACGTCACGCGGCAAAGCATCCGCTTTGACCTTTCCAACAGAATGTCTATTCTTGATCGTTTCAAATATATCCATATTTTTTCTCCATTCATCAAGACACTTCCGGGTAAAATTGTCTTACCATGAAAATATTTTACTCTGATACCCATCGCAAACACCAGCCGCCTTTTGAAGTCTTTGACGGTGGTAAACGCGTTCCATACCTCGAAAATACGGATCGCATGGATCGCATTCTGGATGCGCTCCACAAAACAAAATGGGCTGAGTTGACCCCACCCACAGATTTTGGCCTCGACCCGATTTATGCCGTACATGATCAGAACTATATTGCATTCCTTGCTTCATGCTGGAACGAATGGCGGGCAGCTGATCCCGCAGTTGAGGCGTCACCTGATCAACATGCTTTCCTGCCTGCCACTTTCGCATTGCGGCGCAAGCCAATACATGTCCCCTCCAACCTGCTTGGCAAGGCGGGATATTACATGATGGACTTGTCCGCGTGCATTGTAGAGGCAACCTACGAGGCAGCATTGAGTTCTGCCAATTGCGCCCTGAGTGCAGCGGAATCAATTTCATCACCCACAACCAGCCATCCATCGTCCAGTTTTGCCCTTTGCCGCCCCCCAGGGCATCACGCGGGCAGAGACTATGCGGCCGGATATTGCTTCGTCAACAACTCATCCGTCGCAGCGAACTGGCTTTCGTCCAAAGGAAAAGTCGCGGTACTTGATATTGATTATCATGCGGGCAATGGTACACAGGATATTTTCTACGAGCGCAATGATGTACTGACCATCTCTCTTCACGGCGACCCGGATTTCGAGTATCCGCATTTCATCGGCTTTGGTGACGAGACAGGCGCCGGCGCAGGCCATGGCTTTCATAAAAACTTTCCACTTCCCAAAGGAACCGGCGACAAGGAGTACTTGTCTGCTTTGGATGAAGCCTTGAATTTGATCAGGAATTTTGCGCCGAATTACCTGGTGGTTCCCACAGGCATGGATACCTTCGACGGCGACCCGCTCGGCACATTCAAAGTGACCCGCGCAGGGTTTGCAGAAATTGGAAAGAGAATCGCCGCGCTTGATCTGCAGACTGTGATCGTTATGGAAGGCGGCTATGCAAATGAGGAACTTGGCACAAACATCGTCACCCTGCTGGAGAATTTCAAATGAAGAGGACTGCTGTAATGCTGGCTTTTGCCCTGTCAGCCCTGGCTTGCAACCTGCCATACCAGGCAATCACGCCAACACCGCCTGCACCCACACTGGATCCAACTGCCACAACCACCTTTACACCTGAAGCCACTTTTACACCCTCCATCACACTGACCCCAACCGTCACGCTTACTTCCACCATCACGTTCACCCCCACCATCAGTGCCACACCGACTTTCTCCTTTCCAACAGTGGTGGTCAATAAGCAGGCACATTGCCGCTACGGACCTTCGGTTGCATTTTTGCACGCCGCCGATCTGTACCCCGGTGACACAGGTTCAGTAAACGGGAGATTTGAATACAGCGGCTGGCTTTACATAAAATTCGACAAACTTAAATATTATTGCTGGGTTGCGCCCTCAGTTGTGGATGTGTCCGGTGATGTTGGCACCTTGTACTATACCGAGCCGGACCTGCAATCCATTGGCTACAGCAATTATGCCGCGCCCCAAAATATCAGCGCTGTCCGCAATGGTGATGAAGTGACCATCCAGTGGGATCAAGTCAACATGACGGCAGACCATGACCGGGGCTACTTGATCATCGCGTTTGTCTGCCAGGATGGAAATTATCTCTGGTGGACAGATTCATATCCTGATCAATACACAACAAGCTACACCGTGCGGGATGAGGCAGGCTGCCCTGTACCGTCAGAAGGGTTGCTTTACACAGTGGAAAAACACGGCTTCTCGAAACCGGCGCAAATCCCGTGGCCCCAGCCGTAAATGATCAGGCGCACATCAGTCGCATTCTTTTCGTAAGGGAACGATCAACGTTACTCCCTCCAAATAAAAATGGCGGATGCGATTTGCATCCGCCATTAAATTTATCTCAACACCCCCGATTTTTTCAGCGCACCTTCCAGCGCGTCAATGGTTGCAGGCTTGATCAAGATCGCGTGCGCCCCACCCCGCATTACCCGCTGACTTGTCTCTGGCTGGTCATCTGAGGTAATCACCACCACCGGAATTTTCATTAGGCGCGGCTCACGTTTCAGATAGGCAAGAATTTCGGTTCCATCCACCCCCGGCATATTAATATCGAGACAAATAAACTTCGGGACAAAACTTCTCAACAGAGACATCGCTGCACTGGAGCCATATGCCACGCGCGCTGACAAATCCAAAAGTGCAAGCATTTGCTGCAAGGCATCTGCGGTATTTCGATTATCGTCAATGATCAAACCTTCCATCTAATCCTCCAATATAATTCTGCCCATCACGGAGACATCATAGCCAGGCAACTTAGATACAGAGTTTTGAAAGTTAACATCAGCTATCACTTCAAAGAGCGGCACAAGCAAATGACTTTCTGCATGTTCCTTTGGGATGACCAGATCGTATCTTTCCTGATACAGGGGAATAAAATCCAGGTCCAACGCCTGTGCTGCAGCAGCGATCCCAAGTCCGCAATCAGCGCGGCCCGACGCGATTGCCGCGGCAACTCCAAGATGGGTATATTCCTCCTGACTATAGCCAGGAATGGAAGCGGGGGACATCCCCATTAAGCTTAGTTGATAATCCAGGAGAACGCGGGTTCCTGCTCCACGCTGACGGTTGATAAATTGGACGCCAGAGTTGGTCAAGTCCTCCAGACTTCTGACCCCTTTTGGATTTCCCTTTCTCACCATCAAGCCTTGATCACGCCCAACCAACGCCACTACTTTCACTGGAATATTCGGCATGTACTGGCGAATGTATGAAATATTGTATTCACCCGTTTCGGGATTTAAAAGATGGGAGCCTGCCAAATGCGCCTCAGAGCGGCGCAACGCCACAAGTCCGCCCTGTGAACCGACATTTGCGGAAGCCAATCTTCGCTCACGTTCTGCAAGGAATTGTGCCATCAAATCCAGTGTGAGATCATGAGAACCGATACAGAAGATCGTACGCTCGATTTCAGCCCTGCTCCGGTACAGATGGACTTTGACCTTTTCACCCGCATCCAGGCCCTGCACACCGCTTGGGATTAACGCCAACCCATCTGCCTGGACCAACGATGTTATGACTCCCGCCCCGCGTGAGAGTGGCGCGGCGAGAAGTTTATCTCCCACCTTGCCAACTGCCACGCGGACAAAATCATCATCCCCCGCCGGAGAAACAATTTTGCGGGTCAGGATCGCGGTTTCAGTGGGAAGTTCATTGGGCCTGCGCCCAAGCCATTTGGCAATAACAGGTTCGGCAAAGATATCAACTGTCAAAGCGGCAGACACAGGGTAACCTGGAACACCGATGATCAATGGTGAATGTTTACTGTTAATTGTTTTGTCGATCAAACCCAAGATCACAGGATGGCCGGGTCGGACGGCGACACCGTGAACGAGAAGGGTACCGAGTTTTTGGACGACCCTTGAAGAAAAATCTTCTGCACCCGCAGAAGAGCCTGCATTTAATAAAACGAGATCATGTGTTTGCGCAGCTGCCAACACACGGTCACAAATTGCATCAAAATCATCCCTGGTGATCGGATAACGGGTGGGGTCACCGCCCATCGACTTGATCTGTGCTGCCATGACCAGTGAGTTGTATTCAAGAATGTCGCCTGATCTAAGTTTGGAACCAATTGGGACAAGTTCCGTACCGGTCGGCAGAATGGCAACTTTTGGCTTACGTGATACCAAAATAGTTTCGTGCCCCGATGCGGCAATCGCACCTAGATCTGCCGGGCGCAGGGCATGTCCGGCAGGCAGGACAAGCTGAGTGGCTACGATATCCTCTCCAAGCGGGCGGACATGACTCCACGGGGGTACCGCTGCACGAATTCTGATGGAGGACGGTTGACGAATGACCGGTGTAATCTGCCCATCCGCATCGAGTGATTCAACATTTTCGATGGGAATCACAGCATTCGCCCATTCGGGCAAAGGATCGCCTGTGTCTACATATTGCGCTTCAGAACCAATAAAAAGCGTAACAGGTGCAGATGGCATGGCACCATTTGAGGACACGGCACGCAAAGCAAAACCATCCATCGCAGAGGCGTGATAATGCGGCGAGGAAATTTCCGCCCAGATCGGTTCAGCTGTAATACGACCCAGGGCGTTTTCATCCAGGGGAATATTTTCCGTGCCAAGCACGCACCACAAATTCACGTCCTGCAAGGCTTCGCGCAGGCGTGACTGGGCTTGAGAGAGGGGAATATCGTGAAGGTAGACTGACATAAATTTTTACGCTGTATGTTTTATTTTCAACGAATTATGAAATTCCGTCCATCGCCGCGCCAAGGCGTTTGATGATCTCATCCACTTCGGATTCATTGATGGAGAGCGGGGGGGCAAACGCGAGGGTATTACCAAGCGGACGGGTGCGAAGTCCGCGTTCCTGTGCGGCTTTGAAAATTTGCATGGTGCGGGCGGGGTCAGCGGTTTTGGTCTCTTTGTTCAAAACAATTTCCACCCCGCACACCAAACCCAATCCGCGCACATCACCCACAAAAGGAAACTCCGTCAGCGTATTCAATCCATCAAGCAGGCGTTTGCCCAGATCACGAGCACGCTTCGGGAATTCCTCACGCTCCATAATTTCGAGGTTCTTAAGACCTACCGCGCAGGACATGGCATGACCTGAATAAGTGTAGCCATGCATGTAAGATTCTGTATCAGGGGCAGACTCCATGGTCTCACGGATCGCGTCTGAGATTTGGATGCCGCCTAATTGGGCATATCCGCTGGTGATGGCTTTGGCAAAGGACAGAATATCAGGTTTTACGTTCCAATGTTTGAGCGCGAACCATTCGCCCGTGCGTCCAAAACCCGTGATCACTTCATCTGAGATGAAGAGGACCTCATATTGATCGCATACCTGGCGAACGAGTGGAAAGTAATCGGCAGGGGGAACGATCACACCACCCACACCCATCACGGGTTCGGCAATGAAAGCAGCGACTGTGTCCTGTCCCTCGCGGAGGATCGCCTCTTCGAGTTCCCGTGCAGCAGCTTGACCAACAGTTTCACCCGCTTTTAATTTTCCTTCGTAGCGGTACGGATTCGGAGCGGGAATATGGACAAATCCATCCACTGCGGGTCCGAACATGATGTGATATTTCTCCAACCCTGTGGCAAAGGTTCCCGCAAGGGTGACTCCATGGTAAGCACCTTTGCGGGCGATCACTTTATATTTTCCCGGCTTGCCTTTTCGCTTCCAATAATAGCGCGCGGTTTTGAAAGCAGAGTCGTTGGCTTCAGAGCCGCCTGAGGTGAAGTGTGTGGTGTTCAAACCTTCGTAGGCAAAACCCGCAAGCTTATCGGCAAGTTTGATGGATGGAAGGTTGGTCATGCCGGAAAAGTTGGACGTGAACGCCAGATCCTTCATCTGGTCGTAAGCGGCCCTGGCAATTTCCTCACGCCCATAACCTGCGTTGACATTCCACAGTCCCGCCATACCGTCGAGAATTTTCTTTCCATCAACGGTATGGAGCCAGACACCTTCACCGCGCTCGATCACCAGCGGGTCGGCATGGGATTTGGGATGATAGGTTGGATGCAGTTGTTTCCTGTCTTTCTCGATCCAGGTGGCGGTATTTTCGTTGGTCATAGGGTCTCCATTTTTGGATGGGATGTTTTATCCCAGCACTTCCACATCGTGCGGACCAGATTCACGCAAGCCTGCCCCGGTCATCCGCGCAAATATGGCCTTCTGTTGAAAATCTTCGATCGAAACAGCGCCGCTGTAACTCATGCCCGATTGTAATCCGCCGACAAGCTGGGTCAGCACTTCGCGCGCGCGTCCGCGGTAGGGGACGGCAGCTTCCACGCCCTCGGCGACATACTCTTCAACCTCCTCCTGCGTGAGGTCATTGCCTTCCTTGCGGTTGCGGGCGATATTCGCTTCGCGTGAAGCCATGCCGCGTGAGGCTTTATAGCGGTGACCGCGGCGTGTCATAACCAGGCCCGGGCTTTCATCTGTGCCAGCCAGCAAACTGCCGATCATGGCTGTCTGTGCCCCTGCGGCGATGGCTTTGGCCAGATCCCCGGGCTGACGAATACCGCCATCGGCGATGATCGGGATGCCATACTCACCCGCGGCTTTGGCACATTCGATCACCGCAGTCAACTGTGGAATGCCCGAACCCGCCACCTGCCTGGTAATGCAGATCGAGCCAGGTCCAACACCGACTTTCACCGCATCTGCGCCTGCATCGATCAATCTTTTTGTGCCGTCGGCAGTTGCCACATTGCCGCCGATAATTTGAGCCTCATGGAAATGCCTGCGGATATTTCTTATCATTTCAACTTCAAGTTTTGAGTCACCATGTGCAATGTCCACGACAATACAATCGGCGCCGGCGGCAAGAGCGGATTCCACACGGCGCATTTCTCTATCGCGAACGCCGACTGCCGCGCCGACTGCCAAACGTCCCTTGGGGTCTTTGGTCGCCCTGGGGAACTGTGTGATCTTCATAATATCCTTCAAGGTTACAAGCCCCGCGACCCTGCCATTTTTATCCACCAGAGGCAGTTTCTCAACACGGTATTCATGTAACAGCCTTTCAGCATCCTTCAGGGTTGTATCCCGTGGGGCACTGCGGACAGGGCTGGACATAATTTGCGTGACCGGTTTGTTGTCATCCTCTTCAAATAACAGATCGCGTGTGGTTACAATACCAACCAAATTTTCATTGACGTCCAGGATCAAGATCCCGCCTGTGTTTGTTTGCTCCACAACACGTTTCAGGTCACCGACCGTATGTGCCTCGGTCATCGTGATCGGCTTGTCAACGATGAAAGATTCAGCCTTCTTCACTCGTTCGATTTGACGCACTTGTTCATCGATCGTCAGAAAGCGGTGGATCATTCCAATGCCGCCTTCACGAGCCATGGTGATCGCCATTTCACTTTCAGTCACAACATCCATGTTTGCGGAAATAAGCGGAATTTGCAAAGTAATTTTCTTTGTTAACTGCGTCTGGGTGGAAAGCAAACGGCGCGAGTCAACCTCGGAATATTGCGGCACGAGTAATACATCGTCATAGGTTAAGGCGGTATCTTGTAATATTTTCATATTCGCTCCTCTGAAATCAATCGCCCGATATTATAATGCTTGACGGTGACTCTCGCCTGAAACACCCTCTGCGCAGACAATGTTTGGGCGGGGTGACAGGTTCGGGCGGAGAATACCCAAATGAGGGCCAAAGGTTTGAGAGTTGCATTAAGGCTTATGCTTGAAACACATCACAAGCCGGAATTCAATAAAATGTCATTGCATGGGAGATCGCTTTTACAGGCTGGCGCGCTCCTCTTATTGACATAATATTTTAAGGAGAAAACATGACAGTTATAGCAGTGATCGGTTCACAATGGGGCGATGAAGGGAAGGGGAAGGCGGTGGATTTTCTGGCGGAGCATGCAGATTATGTGGCGCGGTTCAATGGCGGGAATAACGCCGGGCATACAGTGATCAATGAGTTTGGTACATTCAAGATTCACCTCGTCCCTTCGGGAATTTTCGCGCAGAACACGACAGGCTTGATCGGCGGCGGCGTGGTGATCGATCCACAGGTTCTGCTCGAAGAAATTGAGATGCTCAACAAGGCTGGCGTGAATGTGAATGGCCGCTTATGGATTTCGCCCCGTTCGCATATCATCATGCCATATCACAAAATTTTGGATGGCTTGTACGAAGAAGCAAAAGGCGCAGGCGCAACCGGCACAACGCGGCGCGGAATTGGCCCTGTGTTTGCAGACAAGGTCAGCTACAACGGGATCCGCTGGACGGATTTCACAAGCGACATGTTTGAGAAACGATTGGAAGTACAACTGAATTTGAAAAATAAGATCATCGTGGCACTCGGCGGTGAGGCGTTATCGTATGAAGGGATACGCGCTGAGTATCGCGGTTATTATGCGAAGTTAAAACCTTACATCCGTGAGTTGTTTTCAATTGTACAGGACGGTCTGAAGGCGGGCAAAAACTTCCTGCTCGAACAAGCGATGGGTACGTTCTTGGATACAGATTGGGGAACCTATCCGTTCGTAACGGCTTCGACCACGATCCCTTCGGCGGCTTCGGCTGGACTTGGAATCCCGCCAAAATATATTGCCAATGTGGTCGGTGTGACAAAAGCCTACACCACGCGCGTCGGCGCTGGCCCCCTCCCCACCGAGATCCTTGATTTTGATAGCGACGTGTATAAAAAATTCGGTGAGGTGGCTGCGACAACTGGCCGCGTTCGCCGGGTGGGCTGGTTGGACTTGGAGATCGTCCGCACTGCCGCCGAGTTGAGCGGCATGACTGAGATCTGCCTGACCAAGCTGGATGTACTGAGCGGTTTGGAAGAAATTCAGGTCTGCGTTGGATACAAGCTGAACGGGAAGGAAGTCCGCTATGCCGACGTGGACGCGTACGGCTTGGACAAGGTGGAACTGGTGTACAGGAGAGTGAAAGGCTGGAACGAGGACATCAGCCGGACGCGGACGTTTGAAGGGCTCCCTGCAAACGCACAAAATTATGTGAAAATGATCGAGGAAGCGGCAGGGATTCCCGTCAAATGGATCGGGGTGGGTCCCGAAAGAGAAGCGACCATTAGAAGATGATTGTCACCCTATTTATCACAAAACCATAAACCAAAGGCAGTAAAAATCACCTTATGCAACTTTATTTCATACGACATGGACAATCCATTAACAATGCAAATGTAGGCAACCCCGAATACAGGGAAAACCCGGACCCTTACCTGACCCAGATCGGCCTTGAGCAGGCAGAACTGCTTGCAAATTATCTTAAGAAAAGTCAGCCGATCACCGATGACAGATCCTGGAACAATCAAAATCAATTCGGCTTTGGCCTGACTCACATCTACACCAGTTTAATGGAACGCGCTGCGGCCACAGCCGCTCCCACGGTTCGTGCTTTGGCGATCCCATTCACAGCGTGGGTGGACCTTCACGAAGAGGGCGGCATTTACACCCGCGAGAAAGATGAGAATAAAAAAGGTCTTCCCGGCAGGCCGCGATCCTTCTTTGAAAAGAATTTCCCTGAGTTGGATCTGCCGGAATATTTTGATGAGTCAGGCTGGTGGAATCGTCCCTTTGAATCCGACGAGGAGCGCCAACTGCGCGCAGACAGGGTGCTTGCCGGGTTGATCGCCCGTCACGGAGACAGGGAGGGTCAACCGGAACAGCACATCGCCCTGGTTAGTCACGGTGGTTTTTTCATGCGTTTCATGTGCTCTTTGCTTAAGCTCCCCTGGCGGCAAGGTGCGCACGGCATGAGATCATGGTTCCTGTTGAACAACTGCTCCATCAGCAGGTTCGACATCCATTCGGACTGGTTGACTGTCTGCTATCTAAATCGCACGGACCATTTGCCTGCACATCTGATCAGTGAATGACCACAAAGAAGTCACAATGGGAGGCTCGCGTACCGCGTGAGCAGAGAGATTTCAGCAGCAAGCTCTCAAGCATGTGGATCTTGATGAGCCTCCCCTTTTTCATCGTTCAGCACCCTTTATTAATAAACTTCAATTTTGATCAACCACTTGACCCAATTGGCACCCAGAAGTCCAGGGAATGCGGCCCGTATTGGAAAGCCGTGCAGGATCGGCACAGGCTGTTTTTCCCACTCATACGCCAAAAAGCTGCGGCCTGACATGGCATCCATCAATGAGACCGAGGGACTGTAGCCATCTGCGCCAATCAGGCGGATGTTTTCAGCCTGCGGCTGGACACCGACCAATTCCAAAATATATTTTAATGAGGCTCCCGCCCAGACTGCCGTATCTTCAAAATTCCCCTTGCAGACGATGGTGGTCAGTACTTCAATTTTGGGCATGCAGCGTAAATCATCGTAACTTAATTTCAGGGGGTAATCGACCATTCCATCGATTTCCAGCCGGTAATCTTGCAGGTTGATGGTCTGCGCTTTGCCAGTGACATGCAACCCTGTGGACACGTCCAGTTCCGCAATACCAGGGGTTTCGGACGGAGGGGTCGGAGCCACTACAGTGGGCAAAATACAGGAGGCCACCACCCCCGGCTGAGCATGAACAGGCAAGGCCGTCGGGACCTGGGTTGGGGAAGGCGTAGGGGGAATGATCACAACCGGCGTGGGAACGCAGGCTGTGCAGGCATAGACCAATATGGAGAATAGAATACCAATAAGTTGTCTCATGATCACTCCCAGGCACGATTTTTAATTAAGCCTGCAAACCAAACATTGTGAATTTTTAAAATAGCCGCTTTGGTTACCACACGCCAAATTCGGATACAAATATTGTCCGCCAATCCCGATTCTATGCACACCATTCCATGGACCTTCCTGCCAAACAGAACCTGCCAGTTCTCCCACTATTTACCGATTATGGTGCAATTACGCCCGGCTTGCTTGGCGGTGTACATGGCTTCATCTGCGCGGTTAAACACGTCTTCCACCGACTCGCTGGATGAGCGCCATTCCTTTTCAACAATGCCAATGCTCAGTGTAACTGTGGTGTTCCCTTTTTCTGAAGGAACACCCAGTGCAGCCACTGCCATGCGAATACGTTCCGCCAGGGAGAAGGCCTGTTCAGAATTTGTCATCGGCAGCAGGATGATAAATTCCTCTCCACCATATCTGCCGATCACATCGGCAGAGCGCAGTTCTTGAACGGCGACCTGTGTTATGCGTTTTAGCATTTCGTCACCGATCTTGTGTCCAAAGGTATCGTTGACTTTTTTGAAATGGTCAATATCGAACATCAATACAGAGAGCGGCTGCTGATAGCGCAGGGAAACTTCAAATTCATGCTCGGCAAGTTCGTACAAGTAACGGCGGTTATTAACGCCTGTCAGCGGGTCGGTACGCGCCAATTGTTTCTCAAAGTTAAGGGCATTTTTCAATATCAGGTGTGCCGCTTCAAGTGATTGTTGAGCCTGCTTTTGCTCGGTAATGTCCTGATGGATGACGATCACTCCCTGACGTGATTGGTGCTGTGGCAGTACAGTGACCGTGAACCAGCGCTGCTGTGTCGGTGAATCGCATGAATATTCAGCGCTGAAATGGGAGCGCACTCCATTTAAGACAGCCCGTATGCCCAGATCCACCTGATCTGCGATTTGGTCCCCTTGCTTAATTGCCGCTTCACAGACGGTGAGATAATTGGCACCCAAATAAGCGTCAGGGTCAGGACTGTCATTTTCACATGCAAATTTTCTCCAGGCTTCGTTGACAGCCATGATCACCCCGCGTTCATCCAATACCGCAATATGGGCGGTGAGTGAGTTCAATACATTTTTATTAAAGAGTTCACTTAGGCGCAAGGCTTCTTCTGCCTGTTTACGTTCGGTAATGTCGCGTGCGGCGGCAAAGACGCCCTGCGTCTCACCCGCTTCATTTTTAACAACGGATGCGTTGTAAAGCACATCCGTTGTTTTGCCTGAGGTATGTCGAATCGTTAAGGGATAATCGGTCACAAGACCATTCTTTAACGCCTTCAGGTAGCCTTCTTTGGCCTGCTCTGAATCTGTAAAATGATTTGAAAACTCATCTCCAATGAGCTGTTCGCGTGAAATCCCGGTTACGATCTCTGTTGCTTTGTTTACATCCGTGATCCTGCCATCCGGGCCAATGATCACAAAGGGATCGATACTGGATTCGAGTAAACGCCGGTTATACGCACTGGCTGCCCGCTGGGCTTCTTCTGCCTGCACCCGCTCGGTAATATCTATGGTGTAACCCGCCAGCAGGGTTTTATCCCTCTGTTTGATCGGAAATTTAATGGTGGTGTAGTGGCGGCCATTAAAATCTTCGTCCAGTTTTAGCACCTCTCCACTGGCAACAACAGACCAATCATCCGCTGAGAATTTAGCGGCAAACTCGGGCGGAAACAGTTCGTCCATGGTCCTGCCTATCATATCCTGTCCTGAAACACCGATCATCTGGTAATAATTATCGCTGGCTTGCAAGACACGGCTCTCGCAGGAAGTCACCTCTTTGACAAAAGTGTATATGGGTGAATAATGCATAAAAAGCGAGAACAACTCATTGCTTTCACGCAGCGCATCCTCCACCTTCTTTCGCTGAATAACGTCCCATGACAAATGCGCCAATTGGGAAACAACTTCAACATCGCTGGCATTATAGTCCGTTGATTTATTCCCCACGCCCATGATCATTACAATAGCACCATTCCGCAGAACTGGCACAACGAGTTCACGCGCCAAAGGCACATGCCCCTCTGGCAAACCTTTCCGGTGGGCGAGACTGGGATAATCGTTATGGATAATGGGCGCGCGCGTATGAACAGCATCCACCCACACCCCGGCTTTATCCACCGAATAATGTGATCCCTTGCCTTCAGCAGTACACATATTTTTCAATGTATTGGTAGACCACATTTGCAAATGGAGGGTTTTCTGGTCGGCCTCAAGAAAGTGAATGAAGCCAATTTGACTGCCGGTCAATGCTTCCGCTTTATCCAGAGTGTTTTGCATTAATTCATCCAGCGTGTGCCCGTCAGCGAATTGACTGAACTGCACGCGGGCCGTTAGAACGATTTCAGCTTGTTTGCGCTTGGTGATATCCTGGAAGAAACCAAATACCCGGCGATGCTCCAGATCTGCATTTCCAATGATATGCACCCAACGATGATTGCCTTTAGCAGTGATAATCTCCAATTCTTCATTAAAAGGCTCACCAGCCTCAATTGCGCGCTGCACGACCCGTTCAATGATCGGTTTGGATGCAGGGGCATAGAAATTGATCCCATCACTTACCACTGGCTTGTAGGTCAGATCCACTTCATGGATCCGGTAAACTTCCTCCGTCCATGTCTGTTCCCGGGTATCAATATCAAATTCCCAACCGCCCACCTTTCCCATTCTTTCGGTATCAGTAAGCAGATTTTTAGCCTTACGCAGGGCTTCTTCCATTTGTTTGCGTTTGGTGATGTCCTGGATCTGGGAAATAAAATATTGAGGCTGGTCCTGGTTATCCCGCACCAGAGAAACACTCAGCAAGACCCACACCAGATTTCCCTGCTTGCCAAAATAGCGCTTTTCCATCTGATAGGTATTGATCTCCCCTTCCAGCATTTGCCGGACATAGACAAGGTCTTTTTCAAGATCATCGGGGTGAGTAATATCCTGAAAGGATAAAGCCATCAGCTCTTCTGCCGGGTATTCCAATAGATCGCATAAAGCCTGGTTGACCCTCAGGAAATGCCCCGTGGTCGAAACAAGCGCCACGCCAATGGCAGCATATTCAAATGCACTTGAGAATCGTTTTTCGCTCTCACGCAGCGCCTCTTCAGCCTGCTTGCGCTCAGTGATGACATCGAACAAAGCCACAAATAGTTCATTGCCCGGACTGTACACAGAAACTGAAAACCACATCTTGAGAGAATTAATATAGGTTTCAAATTTTTCAGGATGCCCTGTGCGGGATACCCTGGCATATATAAGGAATAATTCCGGGTCAGACTCGCGAATGTCGGGAATAAGGTCGGTAACCCGTCTTCCTGCAGCGTTTTTCAAACCGGTCAAATTCTCAAAGGCATTATTTACGTCAAGATATACCCAATCTTTTGGCTGTCCATCCTCAAAGATCATCCTGCAATAAGCGACCCCGGATGGAATGTTTTCAAATAAATTACGATACTGCAATTCGCTGATTCGTAATTTTTCAACCGACTGCCTGCGCAAAGTCAGCAGGTTGTCAACCCGTGCCAGCAGCTCCTCCACGGTGAAAGGTTTGTTGATGTAATCCTGCACGCTTTCCTGCAGCATCTGCACCCGAAGCTTTTCATCCGCTTTGGCGGTGAGCATCACGATGGGCACATCCTTCAGTTCAGCATGTTGACGAATGGCAAGTGCCATTTGATCGCCGCTCATGGCTGGCATCATCACATCTGCCAGGATCAGATCGGGTTTTAACGCAAGGGCTTTTTCCAAACCGATCTGGCCGTTGGATGCAGTGGATATGCGGTATTTTTTCCCAAGGGTGGTCGAAATAAATTCGTTCATGTCCGGGCTGTCTTCGACCACCAGGATCAAAGGCGCATCAGGGTTTCCCACAAAGTTGGGGTCCTGAATGATCGCCCGCTCCATGAACAATTCTTCGATAAGCTGCCGGCTGACCTTGGGGTCCATTTCAACAGATGCAGGATCAACAACCACACCAGCCTGTGCAGAGAGCGGAATGCGAAACATGAATAATGCCCCCCCGTCCGGGGATTCTGCGATATTTATTGTGCCGTGATGCAGTTCAACAAATTCCTTGACAATGGACAGACCCAGTCCCGTACCACCATGCTTGCGGGAAGCGTTTCCCTCCAACTGACGGAAACGCTCAAACACGACTTCGCGCTGGTTCCCCGGTATGCCGGGTCCGCTGTCGCATACCTGAACGACTGCCATATCCGCCTCGACCTCCAGGGTCAACTTTACCGTGCCCCCATCCGGAGTGAATTTGAATGCATTCGACAACAAATTCAAAAGGATCCGCTGGAATTTTTCCACATCAACCTGCGCCAAAACAGAGCCATTGATCTCAACCCCATACCCTATGTGCCGCTCATCTGCGATCACACTGAATTGCGATGCGACAACACGGGCTGACTGCGCCAGGTCGATTTGCGAGTAGTGGATTGTCATGTGGCCGGCATCCAGTTTGGATACATCCAACAGATCATTCACATGCCGATGAAGAAAACTCGCATTCCGTTTTACAATTTCCAGATCGTGGCGTGTCTCAGAATCCAGATGCGGGGATTGAATTGCCTTTTGCACAGGACCCAGGATCAGCGTAAGAGGGGTACGCAGTTCATGGCTGACATTGGCAAAGAATTGTGTTTTAAGTTCATCCAGTTCGCGGGTCTTTTCATAAAGCTGTGTGATCTTTTCGTGCGCAGCGCGGGTCTCCTGCAAAGCTTCTTCGGTGCGCTTGTTCGCCGCCCAAAACCGTTCCTGGATGTCACTAAAGAGATAACCCATGCCGAGGAACATCCCCACTGAAAATAAATTATATGGATTATTCACTTCCCATGAAAATTGGGGGGGAATGAAGAAATATACAACAATAAGCGCAGATAACAGCGTACTAATTACCCCCCCTTTTAAACGTCCCAGCCTGGCGCTAAAAAATACTGCCGGAAAGAATAAAAACCAGACAAAGGGGGAAATATACTGCCAAAATACCCATTGTAAAACCAGGGCAATAAATGGCATCAGAAGCGCAAAAACAAAACCCCACCATTCCCTTCCATACAAACCGGAAGGCGGGTCTGAACTATGTTTGATGGGGGCTTGTTTCTTCATACCAATTCAACTTAGTTGTGGAGTGTCTGGGAATTCCCAAGTGAAATCCCCTGAAACCTCATGGTGAAAAATGGGGAATATTTATTACAAATAAAGCTTATCATGAATTCAATATTCCTGATTTCACAATGTTGTTAAGTCCGTTTACGCTTATTAAACGAAGGCTTCCATCGCAGGGTGAAAACACATGAAACCAATACCCCGGACCAGGCTTCCCTTTGGATCGCTTTCTCAACAGCAAATTTCGGAATTGAGAGGTACCGGCAATTCTCGAATAACTGCTTTTCTGGTAAACTCGGAAGGTTCAACAAAACCAACCATATTCAGGGGCAACCCGTTCATCCAGGAGATCAAGTTATGGCAAAATCCCGTTCGGAGCAAATGGTGGAACGCCTTCGCAACATGCAGGCTTCCGCATCCGATATTGAAGCCTCAGCCGTCGTTTCTGTGGACGGTCTGATCATGGCTTCCGCCTTGCAGCAGGGCGTGGAAGAGGATCGTGTTTCAGCCATGTCTGCAGCCATGCTTAGCCTGGGTGATCGCATTTCAGGTGAACTGGGACGCGGTGGTTTGGAGCAGGTTTTCATCAAAGGTGATAAAGGTGCAATTGTACTGACCGCCATCGGAGAGGAAGCCGTGCTCACCGCGATGTCCCGTCCGGACGGCAAACTTGGCATGATCTTCCTTGAGATGCGGCGTGCCGCCGAAGACCTGGTAAAGCTGGTTGGATGAACAAAAAGAAATTCTCTGACGACAACAATTCTCACCCCAAAATGGGGAGGGCTTAAACGCCCTCCCCATTCTCTTTGTATTTTTATATCGTCACTGCGAGCCGCACTGACATGGAGATGATCAATGACCACAAAATATTTATTTTTCACCGGCGGAGTGGTTTCTTCTGTCGGCAAAGGTGTGACCGCCGCCGCGCTGGGCCTGCTGCTCAAGGAACGCGGATTTAAAGTTGCGGTGCAAAAACTTGATCCATATATCAATGTTGACCCGGGTACCATGTCGCCCTACCAGCACGGCGAAGTGTATGTGCTGGATGACGGCGCGGAAACCGATCTTGACCTGGGTCACTATGAAAGATTCATTGACAACCGCCTGACCCGCGTCAGTAATTTCACAACAGGACAGGTATACGCCGAGACCATTTCAAAGGAACGCCGCGGTGACTATCTGGGCGGGACGATTCAGGTCATCCCACATATCACCAATGAGATCAAACGCAGGATCGGCCTGGTTTCAAAAGAGACAGGCGCGGAGATCGTCATTCTTGAAGTCGGCGGCACGGTCGGTGACATTGAGTCACAGCCATTTCTTGAAGCCTTGCGCCAGCTCCGCAATGAAGTGGGACGGGAAAACTGCCTGTTCGTGCATGTCACCTGGCTGCCCACCATTGGCGCAACAGGCGAGATCAAGACCAAGCCCACCCAGCATTCTGTCGCGGCGCTGCGCTCGATCGGCATATCGCCCAATATTATTATTGCGCGCGCAGATCAGGATGTGGATAAAAGCCTGTGTGAAAAGATCGCTCTGTTTTGCGATGTGGAAAAAGATTCAGTGATCCCGATGAAAACAGCCGATGTTCTTTATGAAGTACCGTTGCTTTTGGAAAAAATGGGGGTTGGCGAACTGGTGCTTAACAAACTGGGACTAAAAGCCGAACGCCAGCCGAACATGCAGCCCTGGGAAAAACTTGTGGCGGATGTACGCAAGCCGAAGCCCTCGGTAAAAGTTGCGCTGGTGGGCAAGTATGTTGAATTACAGGATGCGTACATGTCAGTGCGCGAGGCGCTCAAACATGCCGCGCTTGCAAACGATGTGGAAGTTGAGATCAGCTGGGTGCATTCCACCGACCTTGAAAAAGACAAAGGCTGGGAGATCGTCAAAGAAGCCGATGCGGTGCTTGTGCCTGGTGGTTTCGGCTCACGCGGCATTGAAGGCAAGATCCTGGCGGCACGTTACGCGCGAGAGAATAAAGTGCCCTATCTTGGTCTGTGCCTGGGTATGCAGGTCATGTGCATTGATTTCGCCCGCAATATACTTGATCTTGAAGATGCCAATTCTTCTGAATTTGATCGGGGCACCGGGCACCCGGTGATCGATCTGATGATCGACCAGCGCTCGATCACCGACCTGGGCGGGACCATGCGCCTCGGACTTTACCCCTGCCTGCTCCAACCCGGCACAAAAGCCGCTGGCGCATACGGCATCCCCAATGTCGACGAGCGGCATCGTCACCGATTTGAGTTTAACAATTCCTACCGCGCCGATTTTGAAAAACACGGGATGGTATTTTCAGGACTATCCCCTGATGGCCGGTTGGTCGAGATCGTTGAACTGGCAGATCATCCCTATATGGTGGCGAGTCAATTCCACCCTGAATTTTTATCGCGCCCGATGAAGCCCCATCCGCTGTTTGTGGGGCTGCTAAAGGCGGCAAAGGAAAAAGCTGGAAAATAGGGCACCTGCCCTGCGATCCTGCCAGGGACGGAGTCGGTGGTATCATCAACTCCGTCTATGAATATAAACACGATAATCCATCCCCTTGCAAAACAAGGGAACAGGGTACGATAGTCAAGGACATACGGCAAATAAGAGACAAGGGGATGGGAACCTGCCCTGCCAAAAATTTATGAAAGTGACAAGGTGTCAGCCTTGTGCGATATTGATCAGTCGCTGAATTTCCCCATGTTCAACCTTCCAGGAATCAAAAAGTCCTATCTTGCGATAGGGCTTTTTGATAATGAAAGTGAATTAGACGCCGGAAAGGCTGGAGTTGATTTTGCTGAATACATTGCCGATAATCGGTCCGAGGATCATGAGGGCCGCAATTACGACGATGGCTACCAAAACAAGAATTAGAGCATATTCAACAAGACCCTGACCTTTTTCTTTGGGTGCAAATAACATTGTGTGTAATCTCCTTTCTTTGGGATTTCCTGGGAAGGTCTCCCAAGATTGACTTAATTTTACACCGACTCTAAATATTTACAAGGTGGAAAAGGTTCTTTTTCTTTACAATTATGTCAGCCGATCTGGCAGGAAAAATGAGAAAGACCAGGAAAGTGTGAAACGCTCACATAAAGAAGATGGGGTACTTTTTGCGAAACCCATCACAACATCACGCACCGCTTTCAACCGCCAAACCCCTTGGGGACTTTGGCATACACACCGCGCATTGATTCGGGTAATTCAGCCGCAAGGGTGAACATCAAACGGTCAGTAAGAGAGAGGGGCGTGTCATTGGAATTGGGTAATAAAGGCGGAAGCAGTTTTATCGTCAAGGCTGTGCGGCGGGGAAATCGTTTCAATACTTGATCTGTACCAACCACCGTGACCGGGATGATCGGACAGTTCATCTCGATGGCCATCCTGGCAGTCCCCGTTTTGGCAACAGCGAGTCCGCTCCCTTTTGAACGCGTTCCTTCCGGGAACATGCCAAGGGTTTGTCCTTGAGCCAGGACTTTATGTGCGTGACGAAGCGCCCACTCATCTTTCTCGCCGCGAATAACAGGGAATGCGCACAACACACGCAGCAACAGATCGAGCGGAGTGTTAAACAATTCCGCTTTACCCATATAACATATTGCACGCGGCACAGCAAATTGCATGGGGAAAGCATCAAAATTGGTGACATGATTCGCCGCAATAATTACGGGACCGTCCAACGGAAAATTCTCCCGGCCCTCCATTTTAAGGTCCGTAACGGCATCAAAGAAAATGCGAATGAACCAAAAGATCAAACGGCGCGCGGGCGAATCCTTCAGATAATATTTCTTTCGATCCCGCGGATCAGAGCTGGCATGGTTACTCAAGATGGCCTCTTCATATGAAATGCGATTATACTTGATGCAGAATTCATAATAAACTCAGGAGTTAATAATGGACACGACAATCGAAAGCATCTCCGCACTCGAAGTTCTCGACTCACGCGGCAACCCCACTGTGGAAGTGGAAGTGGTTTTAATGGACGGCGCATTTGGGCGCGCAATTGTTCCTTCCGGCGCATCCACTGGCGAACATGAGGCTTTGGAAATGCGCGACGGCGATAAAAAACGTTATCTCGGCAAAGGCGTATCCAAGGCGGTTGCCAATGTCAACGGTGTCATCGCAGATGCGCTCTTCGGCTGGGATGCTTCTGACCAAAAAGGACTGGATGCCGAACTAATTTCAATGGACGGCACGCCCAACAAATCCAAATTGGGCGCGAATGCAATTTTGGGTGTCAGCCTGGCAGCGGCCAAAGCAGCAGCCAATTCATTCGGAATGCCGCTCTATCGCTACCTGGGCGGCGTATATGCCCATGTGCTTCCGGTACCGATGATGAACGTGCTCAACGGCGGTGCGCATACGGCCTGGCAGTCCACGGACATGCAGGAATTTATGATCATGCCATTTGGCGCGCCAACGTTCACGGAAGGTTTGCGCTGGGGAGCAGAGATCTACCACGCCCTGAAATCGGTTTTGAAGGAAAAAGGCTATGTCACTCTTGTGGGTGACGAAGGCGGATATGCTCCTTCATTAAAGGCTAATAGCGAAGCGATCGAAGTGATCCTTGCCGCGATCGAAAAGGCTGGATTCAAAGCGGGACGCGGGAAAGACATCGCCCTTGCGTTGGATCCTGCTGCTTCCGAACTGTATGACGAAAAAACAAAGAAATACAACCTGCGCAAGGAAGGCAAGCAATTGACCGGTGAACAGATGGTTGAGCTTTGGGCCAAGTGGGTCAAGGACTATCCCATCGTTTCCATCGAGGATGGTCATGCCCAGGATGATTGGGAATCCTGGCAGTTGATGGTCAAGGAATTGGGCGACAAGATCCAGATCGTCGGCGACGACCTGCTGGTAACCAACCCCGAACGTGTACGTCGCGGCATTAAGGACAATACATGCAATGCCCTGCTGGTTAAACTCAACCAAATTGGCTCTTTAACCGAAACCATTGAGGCCGTCGAAATGTGTCATCGCGCAGGCTGGCGCGCAGTCACATCCCACCGCTCCGGCGAAACAGAAGACTCCACCATCGCCGACCTGGCTGTGGCGCTCAATACAGGCCAGATCAAGACCGGCGCCCCCGCCCGCTCTGACCGTGTGGCAAAGTACAATCAACTCCTGCGCATCGAAGCAGAGCTGGGTGATACGGCCAAATATGCAGGCTGGGACGCGTTGAGAAAGTAATTCAAAGTCAAACCCCATTTAGAACGCTGGAAGACATCAAAAAGTCTTCCAGCGTTCTTTTATTTCTCTGATCGCATCTTCTCAAAAAGGAGAGAACTCACGCAAAACCTGCCGAACGGTGTATGAAAACACCCGGTTTTATGGAGATGATACGTCCGGTCTTTGGAAAAGCCAAAAATTACCAAAAATTCAGACTTGTATTTTTTCAAAATATCATTATAATGTGTCTAATTAGTTTATCTAACCATTAAACAAAGTCTGGATATCACCCATCATGCTCACTGGCGATCAGGAAAAAGTACGGAAGGTAAACAGATCTCTTATACTTAATACACTTCGGCTCCATGCGCCTACTTCGCGGGCGCATGTGGCTAATATTACAGGCTTAACCAGAGGGACAGTATCCAACATCGTTAATGTGTTGATCGAAGACGGCCTGGTCTTTGAGGATAAATTACAGGATTCAAAAATTGGGCGCCCGTCCATTCTATTAGGGTTGAGACCTGACGGCGGCGCGGTGGTCGGTGTTGAAATTGGAGTGGATTTTATATCTGTGCTGCTCACTAATTTTGTAGCAGAAACCTTGTGGGAGATCAGAGTCCAAACCACCATCTCACAATCCCAAACTGAGATCATTGGTCAGGCAGAAAAATACATTGATCAGGCGCTTTCCCTGGCCAAGGAAAACGGTTTAAGACCCTTGGGGATAGGGGTTGGCCTGCCCGGTCTTGTTAATGTTCGGCAGGGAAACCTGATCATGGCTCCCAACCTGCATTGGAAAAACCTGCCGCTTCGTTTAATTTGGAATCAACGCTTCCACCTGCCCATTTATATAGACAACGAAGCAAATTTATCGGCTCTGGGGGAATATTATTTCGGC
>JAIFNG010000115.1 GCA_020047815.1 Anaerolinea sp. | reverse complement strand
TATCTGTATGAGAGTGTCTTTGCGCACGAATATCAACACTTGCTGCATGATGACTATGATACCGACGAGATAACCTGGATGAATGAGAGTCTGTCCATGTTCGCCGAGTATCTGACCGGCTACGTGGTAAACGAAGACAACTACACCACTTTCCAGGAAATGCCCGAGAATTCCCTGGTGGCATGGGGTGACCAGGGTGGAGAAGAGATTGTCGCAGATTACGGCATGGTCTTCCTCTATCAGATGTACCTGTATGAAAAATTTGGTCAGGAGTTCATCCAGGCTGAGTTCCATAACCCGGATAACGGCATCACCAGTGTCAACTCCACGATGGCATCAAACAAGAAATGGCAGAACAGCAGTTTTGCTCAAACCTACCACGACTTCTCAGTTGCTGTGCTGGTGGACTCATCCCAGAATAAATATAAATACGGCTTTAAGGCATTGGATGTGGGTATAGATATTGGCACACCCCTTGCACCCAACCCCGAAGCTTACGATACGCCCGGAGCCCCTGCCTGGGGAGCAGATTACATCTGGCTGAACGGCAGTCCGAAGAAATTTAGCAAGCTGCTTTTCAATGGGGTGGATCTCAGCCAATCCCCGACACCCTGGACAACGGTTGATGGAATGCTATACAGCGGCACGGGTGATGAAGTTGATAACTGGGCCATCTTCGAGACACCAGGCGGCGGCGTGTTATCTTTTGATACGATCTGGGATCTGGAAGATTATTGGGATTTTGCCTTCGTACAGGTCTCCACTGATGGCGGCAGAACCTGGACCAGCCTGGCGGATAATGAGGGTTACTCCACCTACGACTACGACCCCAATGCATATCCGACAGTGATCGCGAATTTACCCGGCTTAACCAGTTATATCACGGCGCCCGTTAAATTGACCTACAACCTAAGCGCCTATGCCGGGCAGGATATCCTGGTCGCTTTCCGTCTGATCACTGATTGGAGTACTTACTTTGAGGGTTGGTACATTGACAATGTATATGTAGACGACACCTTGATCTCTGAAGGTACTGATGCCAGCATCTTCAAAGACATCTCTGAGTTGTTCCCAATTGATAATAACTTCACGGTAACCTTTGTCGGGAAGAAAGGTCAGGGCAGGTGGTCGCAATACATGGTACAAACCATGAAGCTAAATGAAGTGACAGAAACAGGCATGATCGCACTGCGAAAGGTGTTTGGCTGGTCAGACCAGGCGGTCATGATCGTCACCTTTGACGCGCCTGAAGGTTTCAACGAATACGCCGATTACACCTACGAGATCGTCAATAAGTGGAACCATGGCAAGAAAGCCAATTACAGACGGAGCCATTCAAGCCCATAAACCCGAAGCAGTGGATTTTCCATATTAACTTACATGAGCCTGCCCCCGGGGGCAGGCTCTCTCTTTTTATTAATTGACAGGCTTCCATGGTTGACCATCGTCGATCTCATCGGGGTTTACAGGGATCAAAGGCAGTGGTACTTCTGAGTCTGGATCGGCTGTATTACCAAGACAAAGGACGATCTGATCATTTTGGTCTGTATGATAGGGATATAACTGTCCTTTTGTTTCAAGCAAAATCCAATAGCCCGGGGTGACTACCTGAGCATATACCGAGTCTGGGCGTGGACAGCCCAGCGATGTGTCCGGCCAGGTGACTGCCCGCACATCTTCAACACGGATCTGATCCGCGCTTAAACCAAATTGTTTGACCAGATCAGCTTTTATTTTTTCGATTATTTCACGCGGTGCAACTGTTATTTTTTCTGCTTCCGGGTACTGAACATCCGGGATCGCTGGCTGGGATGACGGGGAAATGGCAGATCGTTCTGTTTCTGTCAATTCCGGTTGAGTCAACGGAGTTGAAATAAACTCTTGAGAGGGCGCCACAAGATCAATATTCTGTTTGCTTGTCTGGAATGCCCCGCAACCTGCCAAAGTGAGCGTTAGCAGAGTTATTAGTGAAATCCAATGATTTCTCATGACACGATCTCCTTCCGATATCTTCTGGATCCAAATTACGGCTCAATTTTATACCCAGACGAAAATCCTGTTTGAAAGGTTCCCCAAAATTCTTACGCAATTTCTATTTTTTACTGACATTTTTTTTATACATTCCCGCTAAACTCATACTAATTCAATTTAGATGTAAACAGGAGAAAAAAATGACCCTCTATATCCAACCTAATCAGTATCGTCGTATGGTCCGCCGTTGGGTGGAACAGCCCCAACAGTCCGAATACCGTTCACTGGGCGTGAATGTCAGTGAACAGGAAGACGCTTATTTGCTTTCCGCGCTTGTTCCCGGTCTAAAAGCCGAGGATTTGAATATCCAGGTGCTTGAGAACGTGGTCAGCATTGAAGGCGAATATCGAACAGACGAAGGCGAATATTTACTGAGCGAGCTTCCCCGCGGAACCTTCCGCCGTGCCCTGCGCATGCCTGCCGATATTCAGGCTGACAAGGTCGAAGCAAAGATCACCGACGGCGTGTTAACCTTATCCCTGCCGAAAGCCGAATCTGCCAAACCGAAGAGAATTAATGTTTCGGTAAATTAAATTTTTTCCCTTTTTCAAAGAGACGCACAATACTGTGCGTCTCTTTTTTTATGCAAACAAAATCAGGCAGTATAATTCGTCCATTCTTAATTTTGGAGTATACGCTGTGCGTGTTAAACATTTACTTTTTACGATTCTCATTATCGTTCTCCTGAGCGCTTGTGGAGGCAGTGCAACCGAAACCGCTGCCCCGCCCACTACCGTGCCAACAAACACACCGCCACCGACAGCCACAATGATCCCGACACCGTCGACACCGCTCGCAATTTTGCTCCTGCCTGCGGATATGGATAAGACCTTATCTGATCTGTACCAAAAGACGGTCTATGATCTGGCACAGGGATCGGGCTTTCGCTTTCAGGTTCGCAACACCCTCTCACCGGCAGACCTCGCCGACCCGACCCTGAAAGTGGTAATCGCCCTGCCGCCGGATCCTGGGATTGCTTCTCTTGCCCCCACTTCGCCGGGGGTGCAATTCCTGGCGGTCAACATCCCCAACCTGACACCGGGTGGGAATTTAAGCGTGCTGGCCGGGGATTCACAGGTGGAACTTCCCGCCTTCCTTGCGGGTTATGTTGCAGCAATGATAAGCGATGAATATCACATCGGCATGATCATACCAAAAGACAATGCCGAAGCGCAGCGTGCCTTCAATGCGTTCAGCAATGGCAAGACTTATTACTGTGGTATGTGCCGAACATTCTACATCACAGACATTGTGTATCCAACCTATATCGAAGTCCCTGCTGACGAAACCCCCGCGCGATATGGCGGGTATGCCAACGTGCTGATCAATGATCGGGATGTGTACGCGCTTTATATTTATCCTTCCCTTGCAGATGATGAATTTCTCTCTTACATTGGCACACAAGGTGTATTTCTGTTCGGAACATCCATGCCAGACCCGCGTCCCGGCGGCTGGGTAATGACCATCCGGCCTGACACGATCAAAGCGATACAGCTTGCCTGGCCCAATCTCATCGCTGGTCAGGGTGGAGTAAACGTCCAGTCTCCACTTGGAATTGCAGACGTGGATACAACCATCCTCACCCCCGGAAAACTCCGTCTGGCGCAGGAAGTACTCGATGCCCTGCTCGCCGGTCGAATTTTACCGAGCAGTCCGTAACTAAACGTTTATAAAGCAGGGATCCGCTCCGCAATGAGCGGGTCTCTGCTTTATAAAAAAACGCCAAATTTGAACTTGCAGGCGGGGAAAACGAAGGCACCAACACCAGCCTGCCTCCATGCACCTCCGCCCGACGCTCATGCCGGTCAACAGGCCATGACTGCTGAACGCTTTTTCACCGCCGCCAAATTCATCACAGCACTGGCAGGCGTTTAATTCTCAAAACCATTCCACTCAATATCAAATGTAGACGCCTCCAACGGGGTAATACCCTTTTGCCGTGCGAGTTTCAAATAAAAGAAAAGACTGCGAAACTGGAGAAGGAACGGCAGGGGGTCTTTGGCATCCAGAATGACATCGTCAGAGGCAAAGAAGGTTTTTGCCCATTGCTTTAATCGCTTCTTCCTGAAAGACTCAGGCAGTCCGTACATCAACATGGCAGTAGCAAGCATTTGAAAATTATTTTTAAGCGGGGTGAGGCAATTAATTTCTGGAACCTGCCCTGATGCAAGCCGGGTTGAATTATCAAAAAACGACTCAACAAACTGCGGATGCGATGCCAGCAAATGCACTCCGCTTGTCGCACGCGGATTACATTCAAGCGCAACCACATCCCCTCCCGCAGATTGGACAAAATCAAAAGACATCTGTCCCGTCACGTTAAATCGTTCTACAAATGTCCGCACCCAATTAAAGATGGCGGCATGCTCCACATGTTGAAAGGCGATCGTTGCACCTTGACCTGCAGTGAAAATCGTCGGGTAGACTGCATGGGCAGTGACGCGCCCATTTTGGCACACGGAATATGAACAAAACTGTTGTCCCGCAATGAACTCCTGCGCCACCCACGGCTCACCAAATTTCAGCATGGACATGGCATCTCGAAGCTGCGGCCGAATGAGGGTGCGCGAAGCGAAGCGTGAGTAGACAGGCTTGAGCACCAGGTCCCTCCACTGAGCATAGGCGTGCAGCAGATCATCTTGGTTCTGGATCAATATTGAATCAGGTACACGCAACCCAAAATGCGACGCCCTGACCGCAAAATTCCATTTGTTGTGATACAGATCCAGTTTTTCAAGCGGCTCTGTGAACACACGGCATGGAAGATCAGCCATCCCTTTTGCAATATGGAAGACTTCCTCACAGGTAGGGACCAACAGCTGGATCTGATTCTGCTCAATGATGGTTTTCAACGCCTGAAGAAATGCCCCCGTTTCCTGGCGTGGCGCCGGGACGACAAAATTGGCTTCAATTGCCGCTGACGGTTGACTTAAATGTCCGCACAAAGACTCAGCCATATAGACCGTATGTCCTGCTCGATGAAATGCGCGGGCAAGTTCAAGCGCAACCGGTGCACGCCCGCCGGTGATGAGAATGTTTGTCATATTCAACTGAGGGAGTGACCCATGTATGAGGGGAAGATGCCATGAAAACCCATCGGGGACGCCCAACTAAAGATCAAAACGTCAACACCAGCCCGCCTATCGACAAACCCGCACCTGTGCCGACCAGCAGAATTTTTTGTCCACGCTGGATGCTCCCATCCCGAACCGATTGGTATAAAGTGACAGGGATCGATGCTGCAACACAATTGCCAAGTGTTTCAAGCGTGCTCATAATTTTCGATGGCTGCCACCCAAACCTTTCGAGCATCATCAAGCCAACCTTACTAGCCTGATGCGGCACGATCACATCAATATCCAGGCTGCTTTTTGAAAGACCAGGGTACAACTCATCCAAAAACTCGTGGGCAATACCCCGCACCATTCTCAGAACAGCGGGACCATCCATGTGAAAGAGGTCATCTTCAGGATCGTGATCTGGAAAACGTGGATGACGCGCCGAACCGCCGCCCATAATGGACGTCAGGTAGGCACCGTCGCCATAGGTCTTGAAATGCGCATGGTGCAGCATGGATCTGTCACCTGCTTCAGGTCGAGTCACAACGACCGCCGCAGCTGCATCCCCAACCAGAGTGGCAGATTCAGGCTCCTTCGGGTTAATACCACAAGAGGCAATATCCGCACTGGCAATGAGAATATTCCTGTATCTTCCGCTGTTTAAAAAGTTAGATGCCACATCCATCGCCGCCACAAAACTGAGGCAGGTGGTGTGGATGGACATGGCAGGGATGCCCGATCTGCCCAACCCCAACTGACGCTGGATCAGTGACCCCGTATCAGGAATGGCTTGTTCACCTGTGCCAGAGGCATTGATAATGAGGTCCAGTTGGTTTGGTTTGAGTTTCGCCTCATCCAAAGCTTCGCGCGCCGCTTCCGCCGACATGAACGACGATGTTTCATCTGTCACCCAGCGGCGCTCGCGCACCCCATTTCTACGCTCCACCCAGCCCGCAGAGAGGCCGCACATTGATTCGACCTCGGCACTTGAGACAATCCGTTTCGGTAAATATCTTCCAATCCCAACAATTTTAAGGGGAATGTTGACCTGCATTATTTCTCCTATGAAAAAGACGAAGAACAGCGGACTACAAACAGCCGTCTTTCATCTTTTGTTCGTGGTCTGCCATTTAAAAATCCATTTTCTGAAAATATGGAATCGCATACCTGGAAATTGCCTTAATTAACTTCCACGGCACCTGCCGCCGCACTGGCAGGTGACTGGCATACACAGCATTGTACTCAATTGCAGACTTTCCGCCGCGCACCTTTTTGAAATTACCCACGCCGCTGCTTGAATGGATCAACAGGTTATGCCGCAGACCCTCCTGAATGATAAGTTGCGTCAGCAGGCGGTACAGGCCTTCCTGTTTTGGAAGGCTCGTGTCATAGCCAAGCAGCGGCAGGGTCATCACGCCATTGCGGATGAAGTAACCCATGACACCATCCATCCTCCCATCACGTTTTAGAGCCAACATGTGCAGGGTTTTTTCATCCCGTGCAAGTTTCATAAACTCAAATGTAAATTGTGGGTTGAAATACGAATATTTTTCAAGGTACAGCATATTGTACAGATCCACAGAACGCATCAAGTCTTCATTTGAGAAATCCCCGCCATTTACGATCTCATACTTATGATTACGAAGTACACGCCTATCTTCCTTGTAACTCTTCGAAACAACCGACTCGGCAGGATCCATGAACCAGACCTGCCTGCTCAAAACCAGGTCGCAGCCATTTGCCTTCAAAGTGTTCAAAATATGCGGATTTTTTCTCCCGTCCACAGAACGGAAGACGATCACGCGATCCGGGAACCACCCGGGCAGCGCTTTGCTCAAGGCCGATAATTGGTCACTGTTTACCTGCGGGTACAGATTCGTCGAAAGCAGGTAGTTGTTGATGTAGGCAACTTTGTCAAACTCAGCAAAGCGAAAAAAACAAGCCAGGGGTCTCAACAACATTTTGATCAACGCTTCGGCTTGTGGATCGTTTAGATGTTTCACTTCTTCATATCCGCCATACGAAATATAATGACTATACGGTGAAACAGTGTAGGTGTTATCCGGGTGAAAATCTGAAAGCGTGATGGGGATGATGACATCATCCACTTTGGCGATCATCAATTGTGTATTGTGCGCATTACCAATATATTTCTCCACGCCATCCAGCACCATCGGCATTAAATACCGGCGGGCATAATTCCCATCTTCCGTTCGAGGGAAGGTGAGGGTGTGGATATTTTCACGGGTGAAAAGTTCAGGTTTCATGAAAAATCCGGAGGGGATGAAATAATATTCCAGCCTTTAAATTTTGCTGAAACCGGACCTTGAATGGATGGCATGGATGTTAAATATTCCGGGTTTATCAAAACAATGAATTCCTAAAATCCTGTCACTCCAGCGGAGCTTCCAAACCGCGAATTGTCTCTTCACAATGTGATGGTACGACATACGTCTCAGGATGGGTCAAATAATATGTGTGCAAGTTTTCCAGCGTACTCCGATAGGCTTCAGGATCAGGAAATAATAAATTGGCAACTTTGTGCGGCGGACGATTTTCGACGATGGATCGTTTTAGCCAGGCGGCGTCTGCCACAAAGAAAAAAAGCCTGTCATTCTCATCGCGTACAAAAAGCCCCATTTGACCGTGCGCATGACCGGGCAGTTCCACGCCAATTATGGATCCATCACCCAGCAGATCATAGCCCATTTTGAACGGCGCATATTCATCGGGGAGGAAAACAGGTTTGGACATATCCACCTCCTGCGAACGGGAATCAAAATCCGGAGGGATCAGTCCGCGCAGGAAGGCATGTTTCATATCTTCAGAAGGAGGCAGGTTGCGTAAATGTCCAAAGGCGTGGGGCATGTAAACAAAGCGCGACCAACCCAGGTCAGGGAGCGAAGCGATGTGGTCGGCGTGAAAGTGGGAAATGAAGACATGCGTGATATCCCGGGGCCGAAGTCCAAAGGTCAAAAGTTGATTGACGATCAAATCCTCCTCGCGCAATGTGACGGGAGTCATCCAGCGGTAAAAGCGCCTGGGGAATTTTTGGGTTTCATCAAAGAAACGATAAGAATAGCCCGTATCAAACAACATCGCGCCAAAACGCGGATGCCGCATCAACGCAAACATGGCGGGGAAGTGAATACTCCGCCAGCCGCCCCCCTGAATGGCAATGTGTTCGGGCGCTGTGCAGTACCCGGCATGAAGAATGTTAATTTTCATTTTTCTCACCACAATAAGTCACAGGAGGACCTTCATTCCCATCATATTTAATTCCTTTCCTTCCACCAGAGAATATATTTTTCAAAACCCTCATCCATTGAGATTTTGGGCTGGTAATCAAGTTCCTTTTTTGCGGCAGAAATATCCAACGTGGCATCCTGCGAAATGACAAAGACCGAGTAACGTGTAAGCGGTGGTTCTGGCTGACCGGGCAGGGTGCGGTAAACGACCTCCAGCAGGGCGGCGAGGTCGTGCGCCAGGCTGTACGGGATTTTACGCGTTGGGAATTTCAGGTTTAACGACCCGCACACGCGCTCGATCATATGCCAGAGGTGAAACGGCTCACCATTGGTGATGTTGTATTTTTTACCCAGGGTCTCTGCTGGCGATCCGGCGCACAGCAAAAGCGCATCCACCACATTTTCAACATAGGTCAGGTCGGTGATGTTTTCGCCATCGCCTATTATTCTCATACGACCCGATCTCAGGCGATGGATGAGGCGCGGTAAAAGGGATGTATCGCAGGGGCCGAAAATTCCCCGCGGTCGAATGGTCACAACGGGCAATCCTTCGGCAAAGGCAGCGTCAATTTTTTCCTCTGCCAGTTTTTTGGTCCGCGAATACTCGTTGACAGGCGGCGGCAGTTCTGCATCCTCCCTGACATTCAGCCGTGGTTTGTAGCGAAAATAAATGCTCGGCGTGGAAACATGCACCAGCCGCTTGACCTGATTTTCAAGGCAGGCGCGAATCACATTCTCTGTGCCAAGAACGTTGGCGGTATAGAAATCCGCCGGTCTGCCCCAGGGCGAAGAAAATGCCCCGCAATGAAAAACGAACTCCTGATTTTTACAGAAGCGCATAACCGCTTCCACGTCCGCCAGGTCTGCTTGAACCGTTTGAATATTCTGTGCATGCAGCCCGGCCAGCGCGAACTTATTTCGTCCCGCCGCAGTCACATCCCAGCCCATGCCGTGCAGCCGGCGGGCAAGTGCGCCGCCGAGAAATCCTGTTGCACCTGTAACCACAGCCTTCAAGTCAACCTCTTTTTCGCAAGGATGGTTAATTCTTCACGGATAATTTTTGAATTATGTCTTACATCAGTTGGAAATTTTTTCATAAATAAAAAATTCCTGATCCGCGAAGCTTGCGGGTGTTCTTTTGCCAGATCAATCAGCCGGTCTTTGATTTTATCTTTATTTTCCCGAACGCCCATCTTGAGTTCCACCCACAAGACAGGCTCTCCATTCACACCAACCAGAGCGGTGCGAAATACCAGCGGGTGAATGTTGAAAACGCCTTCGATCTGCTCGGTGAACAACACATCGTCCTTTGTGATCACGCGATGCGATTTTCGTCCACAGTACCATAATCGTCCCTGCTCATCAAAATATCCCACATCACCCATGCGGTGAATGATCTGATGCCCGTCATGGATCTTTGCCAGCTGATTTGATCCTTCCCTGGCGATATAAGACCCAGTCACCGCTGCGCCTTGTACTGTTATTTCCCCGACAACATTTGGATCCACCTCAAGCGAATCTTCCCACTGCCGAATCGCCGAATCACTGATACCGATCACCCTGACCTTTGATCCTTTAACCGGCTTTCCCAAACAGACCCCGGCCCCTTTTTCGGCTCTATTTTTCACTTCAAATACCTGGCGGCTTTCAACCCTCGCGATCGGCAAAACCTCCGTGGCGCCATAAATACCGAAGAGATCGGTTTCATCATATAACAGCCTCCTGAAATCCTCCTGAAGCTGAATTTTTGCCGGGGCTCCTGCCGTGATGACCCGTTTAAGACTCTGGAGTTTCTGAACTCCACCAGCTTGCTGTTGGAATTTCACAAGGATATCCAACACCACAGGCGAAGCAAACATATTGGTGACATTGAACTTCTGAATTGCACCCAGGACTTTTTCAGGGTCGGTCTTCCCAGGCACAGGGAAATTAATATCGGGGATAACCGAGGTGACGCCAAGCAGCGTATCTATCAGCGCATAGAGCGGAAAGGCAGGCAGGTCAATTTCATCCGGTGAAATATTGAAGGTTTCGACAAGCATATCAAGTTGTGCGGCAAAGTTTTCATGTGTGAAGAGTACACCTTTGGGAATGCCCGTACTTCCGCTGGTATAGATGATGGCGGCGCGGGGGTCTGTGACCGGCATTAAGTGATCACTGACCAGGTTTTCTATTTTTGACCCGTCAACCTGCTCAAAACGCCGGCCTTGATCTTTGACCTGCTCAACACTGAGGTTGTATTTTATGGAATTTCCACCCCAGCCTAAAAATTTTCGTAATAAATGAGTAAGCCCATTTCCGATGAAAATATCGGGTTTGGCTTCTGCGAGACATTCGCCTACTTTTTTTAATCCAATTGCAGGGTCAAGAATGATGGGGACAACTCCAACCTTCAGCAGAGCAAAAGCCAGAGCAAAAAAATCAACTGAGGGTGGAGTCAATAGGGCGGCGGTCATGCCCGGGTCAATGCCAAAGTCCCGTCTTGAGTTCATTCGAAGACATAAAAGCCCAAAGACAAAACGTTGGGTTAAATCCGCAAGTTCCTGATAAGTAACGGTCTCCCAACGCTTGTTGCGCGAAGAAAAATAGATGAGCGCGGGCCTGGCAGGATGGGTTTCAGCGGCAAGGTCGAGGCGTGAGGTGATGTTCATTATCTGTAATTTTATCTGCTAACCGGAATATTTGTCAGGAAGTGAAGTTCTACCTGGCTATTTTAAGGATGCTGATACGGGCAGTATTTTGGGTCCTGACAGTAAATTTATAATGCGACAACTAAAGTCTAAAATATATTTTTTGTTTGGGAAAATTGTCACAAAAGAAAATGACTATTCTTACTGGCATAAAAACCAAAAAAGC
>JAIFNG010000108.1 GCA_020047815.1 Anaerolinea sp. | reverse complement strand
CCGCTGGGCGCGGGTTTTTTTCCGGTCAACAATGGTGCGAAGACCAGCGTACAGGAAGCCATCAGTAACTACCGTCCGGGCAATCAGCCTGCTGCCAACAAACAAAGCCGTTCTTCCCGTTGGATTGGCTGGGTCTCCCGCCCGATCCTGCTTTCGTTCCGCAACACATTCCGCAAACGCGGGCGGCTGCTCCTGACCATTTTCACGCTCACCGTTGCCGGGGGCGTTTTCATCGCTGTTTTTAACGTGCGAGATTCGCTGGACAGTGTGATGAGAAATCTCCTGCAACATTACCTTGGCGATGTCACTGTTGACTTTAGCCGGCCCTACCGCGTTGATAAAATTAGACAAACCCTGCTCAAAGTACCCGGCGTGGAAGGTGTTGAAGGCTGGACCGCCGCTGCGGGTGAAATATGGGATGAGAACGATAACCTTGTGAGCAGACTCTCCATTGTCGCACCGCCGCAGGATACCCAATTGCTCAATTTGAAACTGGTCGCGGGTCGCTGGCTTTTGCCAAATGAGAAAAACACCATCGTGGTTTCAGACAGCCTTTACCTGACCTATCCTGACTTGAAACCGGGCGACCAGCTCGTCATCAAACTGCCCGGTCGTGGCAAAGAATCCTGGACAGTGGCGGGCGTCTTCCCATTTTTGGCGTTGTTTGGCGACCCAATGGCATACGCCAACTATGACTTTATCGCCGCACAAAACTACCAACCCAACCGCGCAGCCTCGTATCGCATCATTACCCATTTGCATGATGCTGAATCCAATCTCGAACTTACTAAACGCATTGATACCTATCTCACTGAGCGCAACTTTGCTGTGCAAAGTGTGAAGTCTGGTTCCGACATGCGCCAAAAAGCGACCATCGCGATTAACGTCGTGATCGTTTTTCTGCTCATCATGGCGATCCTGACTGCGTTTGTTGGCAGCATGGGGTTGACTGGAGCCATGAGCATTAATGTGCTGGAGCGCACCCGCGAGATCGGCGTCATGCGTACCATCGGCGCGGTGGATCGGGTCATCATGCAATCTGTCATCATCGAAGCCCTGGTCATCGGGCTCATCACCTGGGTGCTGGCAATTGGCGTGTCCTTTCCCATTGGCAACCTGCTCCTTACCATCATCGGTAAAACGCTGGGCACGCCCATGGAACTGATCTTTACCCCGCTGGGCATTTTGCTTTGGCTGGCAGTTGTGATCATCCTTTCGATCTTTGCCAGTATCGTGCCCGCACGCAACGCAGCCAAGTTGACAATTAATGAAGTGCTGGCGTATGAATAAGTCCCGACTTCCGGTCAACACTTTCACCCGATAATAATTTCAAAATCAGGTAACGCACCGTCCCGCATGTTTAAGTCTTGGGACGAACCAGGCAGCCATCACAAACCCTTGTATGTTATCTCAGAGCAAGTTTTATGTCATAGCACTAATCGGGTTAGGCAGGATGGCTTCAGAACCGCATGTTATTCCATTACTTGTCCTCAAAGATCTCGGGCAGACAGCGTGTCATTTGGCGGAATTCGCAGGGTAATCATGGATTGAACGAGGTTTCTTCCTGGCAAAATAGGGATTCATCCGTTTTTTTCAAATTGCTGACATACCATTGACGTTATTTATCCCCAAGTGTATAGTAGAAAAATTATATTCCGGATACCAAATAGAATGGAGATACCGGCATGGCATTAACACCAAATTTGAGTGGGAATTCAAAAGCATCAGGCAAGCCTGAAGAGAAAACACAATTTGAAATAAAGACATCAGAGTCTTTATTCGGACCTGAGGAGCCCATGGGGACAAAGAACAATGAGGACCCAGAAAAGGGTCTGCGTGAATGGCGTACGAAAACTCTGAATGGCTTCCTGATCATTGTGGCGATCGCAGCTTCGGTGATGACAGTCGTGAGCATCCTGGACGCGATCTCCCGCCCGGGCCAATGGCCTGTTGTGATCGTGTTTTCCCTCCTGGATTTGATCTTAATTGCGCTGGCAATCTTCAAGATTGATTATCGGATCCGAGCTTGGGGCGTTCTGTTGGTTCCCTATGTTGTGGGAGTAACCACCATGGCATCCTTCGGCCTGGGGGGGAGCGGCCGTATTTATCTGTTGGTACTGCCCATCGGTGGGTTAATTTTGATCGGCGTACGCTCAGGTATTTTTATGGCGATCCTCAGCATACTCACCATGGCGGCCTTTACTATTCTTGCCGATCAGGGCATGCTGGTGAACTGGCTGGTCAGTGACCGGAATTCCCTGCTTCCGGCCGATTGGCTGGCTGAATTTTCAGATACAGCAATGCTTCTGATTACCATCATGGCGCTGCTTGTGATGTTTAATCGCTTTCAGCAGCAATTAATTGCCAATGAGTGCCGCACCCAGGCTGAATTGATCCGGGCACAGGCTTTGCTGGAAAAAGAAAAAACAACATTGGAACAAAAGGTTCAGGATCGTACGAGCGAATTGCAGGCATCCAACCACAATCTCGAGCAGCGTAATGCTGCACTTGCCATCCTCAACAGTGTCGGTGAATCAATTGTCAAAACGCTCGATGTGAAAACCATGACCCGCCTTGTCGGTGAAAAGATTCGCATATTTTTCAACGTTGACTCTGCGATCATTATGTTGTTGGACAGACAGACGAATCTAATCCACGTCCCGTATGAATTTGACAAAAACGAAGGCGGATATATCGAATATGTGGATCCGTTCCCTTTGGGGACAGGCCTCTCCTCGAAAGTCATTACTTCCGGGCAGCCTCTAATGCTCGGTACCCTTGAAGATGAGATATCCCAGGGTGCATATTTTCCGTCTGAGATCATTGAAAAAGGTTCTGGTTTTTTCAGTCAGTCCTGGCTTGGCGTGCCCATCGTAGCAAATGACCAGGTATTGGGACTGATGGCGCTCGCCGACGCCCGTCCGCACGCTTTCAACGAAAATCATATGCGTCTTATGCAAACACTGTCATCGAATGTTGGCATTGCAATTGAAAATGCGCGATTGTTCCAGTCCGAACAACGACGCGTGGAAGAACTTGCCATTATCAACAGTGTGCAGGAGGGATTGGCATCCAAACTGGATCTGCAGTCCATCTATGAATTAATCGGAGAAAAAGTGCGCGAAGTGTTCAGCGTGCAGGTCATCGATATCGTGACCTATGATCCGGTATCAAATTTGATTTCCATGCCATACTCGTATGAAAGAGGTGATCGCAGTGTCATCTCACCCAGGGAACCTTTTGGCTTCAGGCTGAATGTAATTCAAACGGGTGAACTGCTGCTGATCAACAGGGATTTCAAAAAACTGGCATCGCAATACAATAATCCGCTCCTGACCGGGGATTGGCCCAAATCTGCACTGTTCGTACCGTTGTTGGTTGACGGCAGGGTAAAGGGCATTATTTCCATTCAGGATCTCGATCGGGAGAATGCATACAGCGCCTCGGATGTACGTCTCCTGCAAACGTTGACAAATACAATGAGCGTTGCCATCGAGAATGCAAGCTTGTTTGATGAGACTCAGCATCTGCTTAAAGAGACAGAACAGCGGAATCGCGAATTAACCATCATCAATAATATCCAACAGGGGCTGGTATCCAAGCTTGATCTTCAGGCTATGATCGATCTGTTCGGTGATGAGCTCATGCGTATCTTTCCCCCCGAGGAAAGGGAGGCGCACAATTATTCGGTGTTCATTGCCCTGTATGACCCGCAGACCAAAACCATCCAGTTTCCTTATCTTGTTGACGGCGCTGGCAGTCGTTTTATAGAACCGCCAACAGAACTTGGGCCAGGACTCACCTCAACCGTGATCAGGTCGGGACAGGCTCTCGTGTTGAAGAATCTGGATGAACAGGTCGACCATGGAGTGATCCTTTTTACCAAGAGCAAAACGCACATTGACTCACAGTCCTGGCTGGGAGTTCCCATCAAAAGTGGAGAAAGAGTTATCGGTGTGATATCCATGCAGGATCAACGCCCGGATCTTTTCACTGACTCAGACGTGCGCTTGTTGCTAACTCTGGCATCCAGCCTGGGAGTGGCATTGGAAAATGCCCGTCTCTTCGATGAGACGCAACGCTTGCTAAAAGAGACTGAACAACGCAATGCCGAGCTTGCCACCATCAACGCGGTCAGCGCAGCTCTAGCCAGCGAACTTGATCTGGCTGCCCTTATCCCGCTCGTTGGTGAACAGACGCGGATCTTATTCCAAGCTGATATTGCCTACCTGGCTTTGCTGGATGAAGACAGCGGCTTGATAAATTTCCCCTACATATATGGGGAGGAACTTCCCCCAATGCGCTTCGGGGCCGGGTTGACCAGTAAAATTATCCAAACCAACCAGCCGATTCTTATCAATCAGGCTCTAGACCGGCAAGTACTGGAAATTGGAGCCACAGTGGTCGGGGAAAAGCCGCTTTCATACCTCGGTGTGCCGATCACCGTCAGTGGGCGGGCAGTCGGAGTCCTCAGCGTCCAAAGCACCACCCATGAAAGTATGTTCAATGATTCGGATACACACCTCATTACCACCATCGCCTCAAGTTTTGGCAGAGCCCTGCATAACGCGCAACTGTATGCTGAAGCCCGTGAGGCACGCGCTGCTGCAGAACAGGCCAACCAGGCAAAAAGTGCTTTCTTAGCCAACATGAGTCACGAATTGCGTACGCCGCTCAATTCCATTATCGGATTCACGCGCATTGTCCGTCGCAAGGCGGAAGGCGTGCTTCCCGAAAAGCAAACGGATAATCTTGATAAAGTCCTCACCAGCGCTGACCATTTGCTCAATCTCATCAACACTGTTTTGGATATTGCCAAGATCGAAGCCGGGCGCATGGATGTGCTGGCAGCCAACTTCAGGGTCAGCGCACTTACTGATCTCTGTTTCAACACTGCCCAGCCTCTTCTTAAACCTGACGTGGTTTTGGAAAAACAGGTGGACGAGAGTCTCGGATATATTTATTCCGACCAGGACAAGATCCGGCAGATTGTTCTCAATCTGTTAAGTAACGCCACCAAGTTCACACAACATGGAAAGATCATTCTCGCTGCAAAGCAGGAGGGTGAATATCTTCGCATCTCTGTCTGTGATACCGGCATTGGCATTAGCGATGAGGCCCTGCCGCGTATCTTCAGGGAATTTCAGCAGGCGGATTCCAGTACCACACGCCAATACGGTGGAACCGGCCTGGGACTTTCCATCAGTCGAAACCTGGCGCATTTGCTTGGCGGGGACCTGGTCGTGGAAAGTGAATTGGGAAAAGGCTCGACCTTCACCCTCATCACCCCAATTCAATATCACAATAAACCCGCCCCATCTTCGGATGGCATCCCTGCGCTTTTTGGAGATTACAAGCCTGCTCCTGTTCAAGAGTCTGCTGGAGACCGTGGAACTATCATCACCAAAAAACGCATTCTTGTGATCGATGACGATCCTGATGCTGTGTACCTCCTGCAGGAGAACCTCAATCAACAGGAATTTGAGATCATTGGCGCACATAATGGGAATGAGGGTCTGCGCATGGCGCGCGAACAGCACCCGCATGCCATCTTGTTGGATATCGTCATGCCCGGTTCGAACGGCTGGCAGGTTCTGCATGACCTGAGGGCGGATCCGATCACATCCGATATTCCTGTTGTCATGCTTACAATCGTTGACAATAAACCTTTGGGTTTTCAACTTGGTGCAGCGGCATATCTTCTAAAACCACTTGATGCGGTCGAAGTCAGAGATACATTGAATCTTGTCACCGGTCTGGCAATTCCCAGACAAAAGCGGGTTCTGGTTGTTGATGACGATCCCAACATCGCGGACATGTTGCGCCAGTTCCTGCCGGAATCAGATTTTAGACTGGATTCAGCCCTCGGCGGCGAGGCAGGGCTTCGGGCAATTGAAGCAGATCGTCCTGACATTATTTTCCTGGACATTATCATGCCCGACCTCGACGGTTTCAAGGTCATCGAGTATCTGCGTGAGAACCCTCTGACACATAACCTGCCGATCATCGTGATCAGTGCCAAGGAACTGACTGCAGCGGAATCCACCAGGTTGAAGGAAACCGTATCCCTCGTTATGAAAAAACAGGGTTTTGAAGGTGAGAAGCTGGTTGATGAAATGAAGAACGTTTTGAGCAAACTCATCGTCACAAAAAATGCCGTCACCTTATGAGCGGCTGGAAATAAAAACCATTTTGACCGTTGAAGATATTGATCTCAATCTTGTTTTGCTCCTCGAGAATCTAGGAGCAAAACAACGTCATTATCTCAAAAGACGGGACACAGGGTTAGACCTCGCTGACAGAACCAACCCGATTTGATTTTGCTGGATATCATGATGGCACTCATGGGATGGTTTTGAAGTTATTCACGCATCAAGGCAAATCTACCCAGACGCGATACCCCTGTCATCGTTATTTCGACTGACAGCGATTTGCAGACCTTGCTGATGGATATCAAAATGGGTGTTGAGGATTTCCTTAAACAAAAATTTCTTTTCACCTTTAAGGGAATCAAATACTTAAAACAAGCGTAGGTCATACCTTCTGTTTCACATATCGCCCCCATCCCAACAAAAATATCCAGGCACGCTTCAACTTAATCCACCAGCTTTCCAGTACTCTCAGCCGCCCAGGAAGTTGAAGCGCGCCCTATCCCCTTTCCCCCCTAAAACACATGAGGTATGTTGACAATCATCCTGGCTTTTCATCATTTCGATGAACGCCGGCACAACATGCGGGTCAAAGTGCGTCCCCGATTGATCGCTTATATATTTCATCGTCTCGGCTTGAGTCCAGGCGGGGCGATAGGGACGGTCAGAAGTGAGGGCATCGTAGACATCCACAATGGCGAAAAGACGCGCGGCAAGGGGGATGTCTTCGCCTGCGAGCTTGTCTGGGTAGCCTGTGCCATTCCATTTTTCGTGGTGTGAGCGGGGAATATCCAGGGCAGGCGCAAGATGCTCTATGGTGGTGAGCAAATTCACAGCGATCATAGGATGGCGGCGCATGGTGACCCACTCTTCGTCGTTTAACGGTCCGGGTTTAAGCAGAATATTATCGGGGATAGCGACCTTGCCAATATCGTGCAATATGGCGCCGCGGCAAATATGGGTGAGTTCAGGTTGTTTGATCCCCATCTGGATCGCCAGTTTGCATGTCAGATCAGTGACGCGGCGGGAATGTTCCTCTGTCTCTTTATCACGCAGGTTGATCGCGCGCGACCAGCCCTCGATGGTTTTATCGTACGCTAAAGTCAACTCCTGGTTGGATGTTTGTAATTTCTTGAATAGTCTGGCGTTATCGATCGCAATGGCTGCCTGCCCGGCAAGCATGTCCATGTAATTCAGCCAGTCCTGGTCTGATTCGAGCAGGGCACGATGGAATATTTCAAGCACTCCCACGACCTGTCCTTTTGCGACCAGAGGAATGGCAAAATAAGCGATGAACTTTTCAAGTGCAAATAGAGGCGAGCGCAGGAAGGCTGTATGCCTGGATTTCAAATTGTGGATGTGAATAACCTTCTGCTCCAAAACCGCCCTGCCGGCGTACTCCTCGCCAACCCGCAAACGGGTATGCTGCAATGCCTGGGTATTAAACCCTGTCCCTGCAGCAAACTGAAGGTATTCTGTATTCGGCTCAAACAGTAAAATGGAAGCTGCATCAACATTCAATTGCAACCGGACATGGTCAAGGATGACTGAGAGCGTGGAGGCTAGATCCAGATCGGAAGTGATTGCTAGGTCAATGGAGCGCAAGGCTGCCAATTGACTATAATGACGTTTAATTTTTTCTTCTGATTGCTTGTATTTCGTAATATCCCGCACGAGCATGGTATTTTGCCCATTGGAAAGCGAAGCAAGGCGCGATTCATACCAGTGGTTGCCGGATGAAGTGGGGAGAAAGTACTCCACAAAAACGGACTTGCTTCCCGCACGGAGCTTCCTTATGGCATCTTCGATCTTTTTGCCTGCTTCTGGCGGCAGGACATCCTGCATTTTCCGCCGCAGGAATTTTTTGGGGGGAACATACAAGTCTGACTCATCGTCGGTTTTATAATCCAGGATGATACCGTCGGAATCCAATATAAACAATAGATCATGAAAAGTATGAAATATTGCATTCGATCTTTGTGTAGAATCAGACGGGGTTTGCAGGGAAAGTCCAGTAATCATATTTTATAAAGGGGTTGATGCGTATCAGTAAAATGCCTTCGTGCTGAACAGCGGTGAAATTTTTTCAGCGTAGAGAAGCGCATTTGCAAACGCGCCTCGACTACGCTCAGGATGAAAAGTTTCGTTACCTTCCTATTCCTGCTGTCTTAATCTCAGCCGCATGCACAGCATGGGACCGGCAGAAATATCGTGGCAAAATAAAAGAATTTGGCTTTCGGATCTTTGTGAATTAATAGCTGTTGCTTAATGACCGGTTGACCTGCTTGGCCAGATCAGAAAGGGAGTTGGCACGTATGGAAACGATCAAATCCTCTTCCTCCCGGCTAAGGGAAAACTTCTCTCCCAAATACCCTTTTTTGAGAGCAATGTGAGGATCTTCCAAAAGCATGTTGCAAAATTGCCGGTTGACAACTGCTGCTGAAAAAACACGGCTTAACCCTGAAGTAATTTTGGGCTTTGAAAAAAGGTTGATTGACATTTTATTTTGATAGGTTAGCTGGGCTATCATGTTTTTTTACCTCTATTAGTGTTTTAGATGGCGATCCTGGATTGGCAAGCATCCTAAAGGCACCGATGGCGATCAAGATATCGCCGAGGCTGAATGCCACTTGATACGGAAACCAGCTTGGTGGGAGGAATCGGTCCGCCAGCCACTCGAAGCGGGTTTCTTCTGGATGAAGAAGAATGTCTTTTGGCCCCAATCGGCTTCCAGGTTGAATATCCACTAGAACTTCTTCGGATATCAAACGGCTGGCTGTCAGTGGGCTGATCGGCATGAATCCGCTATTCGCTGTCATAACTACCAGATTAAGCACTACGCCACAGATCAGGATGGCCATGCCCGGAATGCGGCGATTAAACCAGGCAAACCCAAATAACATGACTTGCGAGGTCAGCAGAAAGACGGCAACCACCCATTCTGGCAGGTTTTCGCGGGTGAGCGGCGAATAGATCACAATGAACTGCGGCAGGAAGGCGGCAAATGCCAGCCAAAAGTAGCGCAGATCGGGTGCCTGGTATGGATATCCCCTCGAACGCGCCCCTGCCAACCCAATCAGCAATCCAGCTGCGAGGGCAAATAGTAAGATCACTTATCTGCCTGGTCCACCCTCTGCCAGCGGTGCGCCAGTGCCCAGGACGAGCATGGCCAGGGAGATGAGTACAAAGACCAATTGCACATGCTGGCGGTTGATTTTCTGAGCGGACAAAGTGAGGAGAGCGAGTTTATTTTTCATGGGATACATCCTTTTTAGGTAGAGATAACTGATTGCTTATATATTACAACCCCCCTGGCTTCAAAACAGGCTTCAAAATAAAACCAGCCCCAAAAAAGGCTGGTTGAGTGGCATTCTATTTTCTTATATTTGACCCCTTGTAAATCTCCAGGATCTTGGGGGTGAGGCGTTGTGGAAACAGAAAATAACTCTGTGCCATGAAAAAGGATTATTTTACGATCAGGCGGCGGTAAAGTTCCCGGGTTTCTTTTGAGGGCGGTAAACCAAGGTGACGCTGCATGGTTTCCTCGCAAACCTGATATGTCCGTATGATCGAAGCGCGATCACCCAGGCGATGATATGCCTGCATGGAAAGAGAATATGCAGACTCAAAAGTTGGATCATAATCCAGGGCGCGCTGACAGGCTTCAAGGGTCTTCTCCGGCTGGGCTTGTTTCAGAAATAATTCAGCCAGGGTTAAGAGGGCTGAGAGGTAAGTTTGACTAAGATGTTCCCGTTCGAGAAACACCCAGTCAGCATATACATCTTCCACAAAAGGACCACGTACAAGGTCAACCGCTTTTTGATAAAGTCCGATCTGTTCATCGGGATCAGGCGTTGATCTGGCGCGTGCAAGAAATGCTTCAAACGCTTCGACATCATATTCGAAGTCCAGAGCACGGTTGAATTGATAGAATACGTCCTCATAGGTAATTACATCCTGACCAACAGCCCTGCGCAAACGATATATCTCATTTTTAAACCGCAACTTCAATTTCTTGGGATCATCAACTTCCGGCCAGAGAGTTGCGCCTACCTGCTCCTTGGTAAGAGGCTTTGGACTTGTGAGAAAGTAAAAGAACAAATCACGCACCGATTGTGTTTGCCAATCTGAAAGAGTAAGAAATTTTCCGCCCACGCTGACGGATGCCTGCCCAAGCGCACGGATAATCAAATGGGCATTGGGTATCTGGATGACATGTGCGGTGCGGTGCAATTGCCGCCTGATTGCCGGCATTTTCCCTGCCAAATGACTGGCACGTGTCAGCAGGTTACTGACCATGCGCCCTACTTCATCATCCCTCTGCAAGCCATTCAGCCAGACATGAGCCTGGTGAATTGCCACGAGTGTGGCATTGGCAACCTGACCACGGTTCCCCAGGACAGCTTTTATCATCTGTCTGGCAATTGCATGATTTTTTGTTTGATACGAAGCCGCTGCCAGCCAGATCCGGCTGGTGTCGCCCTCCAGCTTACGATTGTCCTCAGAGAAGCAGCGCTCAGCTTCTGTCAGTTCAACAATCGCTTGAGCTGGTTTCCCGTTTAAGAGAGAAAGACGCCCCAGACCCAAATTGAGCAGCCCCTTTTCGTACAGCGAATCTGAAGATTGGATCATTGCTGCGGCTGTTATTATTAATTTTTGCGCTTCCCTGGGGTTTTTTTGAAGCAATGCAAGGCTCGTCTTTGCCATTGTCAAATAAAAAAGGATAAAGCGATTATCCACTCCCTGAATGGCTTCTTCTGCATGTTGATAATTAAGCTGCGCAACAGTGAAGTCTTCCAGTTCCAGGTATAAATCCCCCAGTCCCATGGCAATAAAGGCTTCCATGCGTGTATATCCACTGCGCTGGGCGCATACCAATCCCTCCTCAAAAGCCAGAGCCGCTTTTTCATATTCCCCTTGAAAATGACGCAAAACCCCCAAATTATTCAACAAATTGGATTGCCATGATAAATTCCCTTCCTGCCTCCAAATTTGAAGCGCCTTTTCATAGGCGATTCCAGCCTCCGTATAATTTCCAATTGCGTTATATACCATGCCGG
>JAIFNG010000144.1 GCA_020047815.1 Anaerolinea sp. | reverse complement strand
AGTAAGATTGATCCTCTCAAGGGTGGGTAAAAGCTCGTTGAGCCCGGCCACACTGAAGTCGGGTTGAATGCGCTGTTCTTCTTCTGCGGTGACCTGTGCCCGACGCGTAATCCAGATCGATCGCATCCCCAAATTTTTTGCACCGAAAATATCCGCCTGGAGACTATCACCGACCATTGCCGCCTCTTCTGGCGGGATGTTCCAGCGGGCAAGCGCAATCTCAAAGGCGCGGGCGTGCGGCTTTCGATAAAAACACCCGGCAGAGGTCAACACAAAATCAAAATATGTGCGGATACCAAAATTCCCGACCTGAGTTTGCACATCCTTGTCATCACCGGCATTGGAGAATATGCCCAGTTTGTAGTTGTTTGATATCAATTGCTGGATGGTTTCCATTGTGTCTTCTTCAGGAATCCAATTGGATTGGGTAATGGAGAACATCGCATCCAGTGCAGACCTGATCACTGATTCTGCGACATCGGCATGTCCCAGATCTTTGAGCAATTCATGCAAAACAAAGTGATATGTGGTTTCCCGAAAATCCTTATCGCGTTGGGCGTAATATTCACGCAACCTGGCACGAAAGATCCTGGCATCCAATTCAATGTGATATTCACGCAGCGCGTTTGTCAGCGCCTGATCAGATCTATTGAATACGGGCGCCCAATCATCACGGGCGTGCATCAGCGTGCCGCCGAGGTCAAAGAGGATATGATGAACAGGTGAAGAACTCATTAGGCTTGGTATACCCCGACAATCGCTTTACGTAAAGGGGATTTTTAGGTGAGTTTCAAGCCGAGGCGTAAAATGGGGCCAGCGCCCGTAGAATGGTGAAGATGAACTGGAAGTTATTGATCATTAACACGATGACAAAGACAGCCAGCATGGACTGAAACCATGCCCTGCCTGCAACCTCTGCAAAGGCAAGCGCGACAAAGAAGATCAATGCGTATGTCCAGAAGGGTGTGTAAAGAAAAAGCTCTGTGCCGTAGTTCATGTGCAAAAGAAAATTGAAGGCAAGGCTGCCAAGCAAACCAAGCATCAAAGGCGTGTGCGGCGAAATACGCAGTTGTTTTATAAAGTACACGAGCGAAGCCGCAAGCAACAACATCCACATCGCCAGCGGAAGGTTGGAGAAACCCTTGTATGAAGCCAGTATATTTTTTCGAGCATCATAGGTCTTGAGATCAATGGTGGGATGCGGCGGCTTATTCGCAATAATTTCAAGCGGCCTGGGGGCGGTGACATCATATAAAAACATGGTGCGGCTGACGATTTTAAACCTTTCCACCAGGCGTTCGGCAGGCGACTCATGCACGGGTTTAACAAAATTCCCCTCGAAAGCGATATCGCCCGGGACAAAGAAGAAAGTCTGTCGGTGGGGATACAGGGCACTGGTGAGGACGGTCAACACAACGGCTGTGGCGGCAAGGAGCAACCCATAGCGCACCAGTCTTTTAAACCCAAAACCGTTAAAAAACAATCCGATCACCCCCTGGGCAATGTTTGTGATGGTGATACCAAAAACGAGCAGTCCTGCAGGGATGAGAACTGAAAAGCGATCCTCCTTTGCCTGTATGAGGAGGAAGAATAAAATCAGTGAGGTTACACCAAAAATATAGGTGTCAGTCAACGAGCCAAATACCAGATGGCTGGAGGTTGATCCGAGCATGACAGCAAAAATAAAGGCGTAGGTTGACTGTGCCGTGGCGCGCTTGATGAACATCCACGCCATCAGCACGCATAGTCCGCTCATGGCGGCAACTACCAGGATCGGCGCAAGATTCCATGAGTCCTCGATGAATAGCGTCACAAAACGGACAAGGGGACGCAGGGTGATCAGAACCAGCGGATGCACAGAGCGGTTAATGATATCCTCGGTTGGACTACCCAAAATGGACATCCATGGCCCTGCATCAGATTCAAAAAGAACGGTGTTAATATTTAATGCGGGGTGATTTAGCGAGCGGGCAATGATCAGGTTGATCAAAAAAAATATGCCGCCCGCGTAGAGTCCAGGAAGGTTGTCCTTGATCAATTTGAAAATTCCTGTCTGTCTAATTTTCGAAACCCAACGTGATTCAAACTGAAACAGAGCAGTGATTCCCCAAGCCCCTGCAAAAAAGGCGCTTGCAGTGAACCAACCGAGCCAGTTCGAAGGGACAGCGATGTATTCCCAGAGAAACATGGCAGGGAATTGCAACGCCGCAAAAATCAACATAATGAGAAAGACAGGCAAGGTCAGGAAAAGAATGATATTCAACGGCCTGGTCAAAAAGCCATTCTGGAATGATCGCGCGGCATGGCGGACGAGGTAATACCCAACTACACTTCCAACCAGGGTCAAGATGCTGGTAAACAGGATCAGGTTAAAGATTGTTTCGATGGCCTCGTTCAAAAAGCCCACTGTGACAAAAGCCAGGAGCAGGGCCAATAAAAAACCGGAGAAGTAAATTCCAATGGAGTGGCTTTTGAGAAACTGTTCTGCAAAACCTGCCGTGGGCAGCATCAGCGCAAAGAGAATCAACGCAAGGCCAGTCATGCCCAGATAGTAGATGTTTGAAACCGCAAGCGGCAGAGCAACCGCCGCCGCCCCGATTACTGCTAGGATGCCAAGCCCGATCAGGATGGTCAACTGTCTTTGTCCCAGCCATTTCCAGAGGACCGGAAATATTTCAAAAAATAAATATGCAATTGCCAAAGTGGGTACAAAGACAAGGAATGCGCGGTCCAGCATCTCATAACCAGAGTAATTGAAAAAGATCACCGCTGGGGGAAAACTGATGATAAAGGCAATACCTATACAAAACCCCACCCGAAGCAGAAATTGCAAGATTTTCACTCAGCGACTCCCCTTTCCTGTACTACAGCTCTGTTATGAGTGTAAAAATATATTAAAACAGCGCCAAGCCCAAGCGCAGGGAGGACGATCAAACCAGCTTCTGGTCCAAATGCACCGCCCGTCCAGATCTCCGGACCATGAATCTGGTGTTGGATCAATCGGTAGATATCAAGTCCTGAGACTGGAAATCCAAATATCACTCCCTCGAAGAAATTCCAGCCGATGTGCAACCCAATGGACAGCCAGAGCTGCCCCGTACGCAGATAACCATACGCCAGAAATAAACCTGCAAAGAAAATCCCTGCCGCGCTAACCCAGGTGGCATTCGGATTACCAAGATGCGCCAGTCCGAACAGACTGGATGAGATAACCACGCCCCAAAACAGGTTTGTTCCGCTGGCAAGGGTTTGCAAATGATAGCCGCGAGAGAGAAGTTCTTCATTCCAACCAACGAAAGTAAAGACCGCCAGGAAGGTTAATACGCCAGTCAACACAGTTTCCGCAGATTGGTTTTGCCAGGCAAAACTTTTAAAGGTCAGCCAGCCTGCCGCAACCTCGACAAAATAGATCGAGCCCATCATGACAAATGTGATGGCAATGCCGACCAGAACATCTCCGACTGCCCGCCTGTTTATCTGCAGTCCCAGACTAATAAAAGAGCGCTTGTCCAAAAACCTACGCGCAAAATAAATGGAAGTCAAAAAAATTACCAGTTCGAGAATTTGACCGATAAAAAGATCAACGCTGCCATTTTTACCCGGAATGAAAAATATTCCAAGCACAGATTGCAATATGACAGCCAGGATGATCATCAACAAAGTTTGCAATAATAACCGCCAGCCCGCGCGCAAACGCGGCTCATTGGATGATATAAAGATCCGGGCAAGAATACTGCGTTTGGGGATGATTGGAGTTTCGGTCATTAGGTCGATTCCTGTACAGGCTGTGGAAACCCGCCCACCTTCACCTGCACAGGGGGAGTCTTCCAACGATTTCCACAGCCAAAAAATTGTCATGTTATTTTACCCGATGATCATCCATGCAAATTTCCAACGGGGTAAATTTTGGGTGAGGTACAAAAAACATCTTAATTGACTTGCTTTACCCATGCGTCATATTATGTAATGATTTCGATTTCACGGCGGTGTTTTCAATCCGGGGTATTCGCTTATAATTGGCGCGGACATAAATTAATAAACAAAGCCAACACCATCAAAAGAGGAAAAATCTATGGCAGGGCTGATCGGTCAAAATCTTGGGCGCTACCAAATCCTTGAAACGCTCGGGGCGGGCGGCATGGCAACCGTGTACAAAGCGTATGATATTCGCCTTGAACGCGAAGTTGCGATAAAAGTAATTCGGCGCGAGTCCTTTCCGTCTGATGAAATGGAGACGCTGCTCAAACGTTTTGAACGTGAAGCCAAGTCGCTTGGAAGACTTTCGCACCCAAATATTGTCGGCGTAATTGACTACGGTGATTACGAGGGCTTGCCATACCTGGTCATGGTTTACTTATCAGGCGGCACGCTCAAAGACCGGCTTGGTAAGCCGATCCCCTGGCGCGAAGCCATCCAAATGATCATCCCCATCGCGCATGCATTGGAATATGTCCATAGCCAGAATATTATTAATCGTGATGTAAAACCTTCGAACATTTTGCTGACCGAAACCGGCCAGCCCATGTTGACAGATTTTGGGTTGGTAAAACTATTTGGTCAGCAGGAAAAGGATTCAACAGGTTTAACCAGTTCGGGTACCGGACTTGGCACACCAGACTACATGGCTCCTGAACAATGGACAGGCGAACCCACAGCACAGTCTGATTTGTATTCGCTGGGGGTTGTGCTTTATGAAATGATCACCGGTCACAGACCTTACACTGCCGATACCCCGGCTGGTGTCCTGCTTAAACAGGCAACTGAATCCCTGCCGCTGCCAAAACAATATATCCCGGACCTGCCCAAGGATGTGGAATCGGTCCTGCTCAGGGCGCTTGCCAAGGATCCAAATGACCGTTATTCTGACATGCACACATTCATTGAAGAATTGCAGAATTTACTGGCTGGCAGGGAAGTCATCGCATCAACCTTTAAAACCTCACGCCTTCGCGACCAAATGACTGGCAAGGTAAAGAGGATCCAGGGTTCCGATCCTCAATCCAGTCCACAGAAAAAATTCATTTTCCCCGCCCTTATCATCACCGCCATCGGCGCCTTCGTGCTTCTCCTTGCACTGGGTGGAGGATATTGGCTATTAACCACTCCGGGGATTTTATCCCCAATTTCAACGCCCACACAACGACAGGTACTACCGTCGCCAACAGAAATCCCTTTCACAGCAACACTCCCGCCCACGATCATGCCAACGATCACGCCGACAGAAGAGACATCCCTTCCAACAGAAACACCCATTCCTGAAGAGATCCGGGATATTAAAAATGTTCCCATGCGATTAATTCCCGCCGGGGAATTTACCATGGGCAGCGACGATACCGGAGATGTCGGCTCACGTCCTGCGCAGGAAGTATACGTGGATGCCTTCTACATGGACAAGTTTGAAGTCACCAATGAAATGTATGATGCCTGCGTTTACGCTGTTGAGTGCAGGCGACCCCAGCAGGGAGGTTCCGCTACACGGAATACCTACTTTGCCAACCCCGTGTATGCCAACTTTCCCGTACTTTACGTGGATTGGAAGATGGCAAATACATATTGCGAGTGGCGGGGTGCGCGCCTGCCCACCGAAGCAGAATGGGAAAAAGCCGCACGCGGAACAGATGCCCGCCTTTATCCCTGGGGAAATGATGAACCTGATTGCAACTTAGCCAATCATGTCGGCTGTGTCGCAGATACCACACCGGTGGACCAGCATGAAGACGGACAAAGCCCCTATGGCATTTACGGCATGGCGGGTAATGTCTGGGAATGGACCAGCACCCTTTTCAAACCCTACCCCTATAAAGCCGACGATGGAAGGGAAGACCCTGACTCACTGGGAGAGCGAATTGCACGTGGCGGCTCATGGCATGTATTTGGCGGCAATAGCGGAAATGTTCGAGCTGATACACGCCTAAAACTGGACCCCGGCTACTTTGGCGGATATGTCGGTTTTCGGTGCGTTATCTCACAATAGGTGGTTCTGAAGGCCCGCATCAAACACTTAAGCAAAAAGACCCCGGATTATCAAAAAAAATCCGGGGTCTTTTTTTTATTATGCAGCGCTTTTCAAGTAGATCCCTGTTGGGTCAAGTTCCTCGCGCAAAATCCGCAATTCATTTTCTGACACCAGTTCAGTCTCCCTCACCTGCTCTGCGACCTTTAAATCCCAACCTGTATTGGCTTTGGCATCATCCACTGTTTTGCCGGGATGCAGCGCAGTCAATATCATCTCACCGTCTTCATTGGGTTCAAGGATGCCAATATCTGTCACCACAGCCAGCATGCCCCCGCCGCGCAAGCCCGCCTCTTGACGACCTCCCTTGCCGCCAATAAAACCAGCGGATGTCATGAACTCCACTTTTTCCGGAAAGCGGCGTTTTTGATGCGGAGTCATGATGTAGCAGCGGTTTGCCCATGCAGCAATTTCCTGTGACCCGCCCGAGCCGGGCAGTCGTACTTTTGGCTGGTCGTACCCGCCGATAACGGTGGCATTAATGTTGCCGTGCTTGTCAATTTGAGCGCCGCCCATGAATCCCACGTCCACATTGCCGCGCTGGAGATAGTTGGCAAAAATATCATACATACTCACCACCGAAAGCGAACCGCTCACGAGAGTGGGGTCACCGATGGATAGCGGGAGCCGCGCCGGCTCGGCACCGATCACACCGGCTTCATAGATCATCACCAGGTTGGGCGCATGGGTGCGTTTGGCCAGGTTACAGGCAAGGTTCGGCTGCCCCACTCCCACAAAAACAACGTCACCATCACGCAACAATCGCGCGGCATTAATAATCATCAACTCGGCTGAAGAATAGTTCATTTTTCCTCACAATATTCAGAATGCGTACTATTGTGCCTGAACTTTGTCTGTCTGGCAAGGGATGCATACGCTTTAGAATTCCTATTGATTTCAATTACAAAAAGAATGATAATTGCCGCGAGGAGAGAACCCATGAGAAAAAATAATTTCGTTACTCCATTCAGCTTCATTATTATTTTTTTTATTCTGGCATGTAACCTGCCGAAACCCCAGGGCATTACTGCCCCCGCTGTTATCACTCCTTCCAATACGCCCCTGGCTGCCAGTATCCCCGTCACTCCAACGGAAATGGCAACTGCAACGGGAACCCCTTCGCCGACCCCTGAACCGCCAACACCCACGATCACAGTTTTACATTCATTGGTTCCATCCACAATCGTCAAGCCGGGCAAATTGATCAATGATGTCGTATCGGTGGATACTGCCGCGGAAAAGCGTGCCCCTTATGGCGACTCATATGACATCAATCGTTTCGAGCGTCCATTTCTACAGGATATGACCTACGTCCCTGACCTGGATATTGTCAGCTTCAACCTGGCATATGATGAAAAATTTTTCTACATTTCGATCGAATTGGTGGGGACAGACCCGAATAACGACATGGGCATTAATTACGGTGTTGAGCTGGATACCAATGCAGACGGCTTTGGCGACAAGATCATCATTGCCTACCCGCCTTACAACGTGGCCTGGTCAACCGATAACTTGCAGATCGTGCAGGATACCAACCGTGACACTGGCGGGCTTTCCGCAGAAAAGGCTGAGGCTCCCCTGCCTGGCGATGGATACGATGCAGTGATCTTTGACGGTGGCCGCGGTGCTGAGGATGATCCTGACCTGGCATGGGTGCGCGTAAATGCCGGGAACAAGGCCACAGTTCAGTTTGCATTCAAAAGATCATTCGCAGGAACAAAATTTATGTACGGTGTGATCGCAGACGGAGGCCTGAAAAGCATAGCTGATATGGATTATGTTGACCGATTCACCGAGATGGAGGCAGGCTCTCCAGTCCGTGACCAGCAGAATTATCCACTCAAGGCCTTGTACGGTGTTGATAATGTCTGCCGCGAAGTATTTGGCTTTACAGGTACAAAACAGGAGCCTCAGCGCTGTACGCCTTCCCGTTAGGTAGTGTAAAAAGATCGACAGGGTCATCACGGCATACCCATGAGCGGACCCTATGATGACCCTGTCAGGTATGATCAATTGATTTCAGAAAGAAACGCCTGCATCAGATCGAATACCTCCTGCGGACGTTCCAACGGCAGGAGGTGTGTCGATCTCTCCAAAGTTTTGATCTGAATTTTCGGATTTTTCTTTTTTACAAGATCTGCCGCTTTTCCCAAAAACGTATCAGTCTCTGCACCGCGAATTATGAGGGTGGGGATTTTTAACTTTGGCAATTGGTACCACAGGTCAAAATCCCATAAGCCTGTTAAATAAATGTGAGCTTCCCATTCGGGGGAATATGCCAGTTCAAAACTGCCGTCGACTTTGGGTTTCGCAATCCCCGAGATATACGCGCGCAAGCTTTCATCACTCATATATTTGAAAACTTCACGTGAACGATAGCCGCGAAAGACCCTGTCCAAATTTTCAAAGTTGCTGCGGCGTTTGAGTGCGCCTGTAATTTTAGGGTGCACTTTCTTCCCCAGCCCCAACAGACGGACAATATTCCACATCACCAAATAAGATGGAACAAAGAATACAGGGTCAAGCAGGATCAATGCACGAAATTTACCCGGGTCACAGAGCGCAGCACGCAAGGTGACAATGCCGCCAATGGAGTGACCAACCCCGATCACAGGTTTCTCAGCGCTGAGCGGCATCCCTCCCAACGAAGGAGTCGATCCGAGGAAGCGTAACAAGTCATCTGAGAGCGGATGCCAGTCATGAATTTCCTCAATTTTTGAATCATCCCATAACGGACGAAGTTTCATCCCAAATACATGGTATTGAGTCTTCAACAGCTCTAACAGCGGCCTGTAACATCCCGGCGGGTATCCATTGGCGTGGAGAAAATGCAGCGGTGCCCCTCCGCCGCCATAATCAAATTGTGGAAAGTTCACTAATATTTTCCGTAATTAATTTTCTCGCTGTATTGTGCTTCCACTTTCAAGCGGTCATGAGTCTTATCACCGAGTTTTTCCCAGTACTCGTCGCGGTCCTGAACACCGAACACCCATTCATCAAGATATGCCTTGACAGTTTCCTGTGATTCGCTGATCTTATCCCATGCGAGATAAAACTCATTATCGCGGTCGTAATAGCCCTGTGAATAGGATGGATGACTGGCATACGGAACATGACACACAGCATCAACAATATTGGCAGGGATCATGGTGCGGTTCGGGTCAGAGCGGATGACAGATTCATCCACGATCTCTTCGGCGGTGAGGATGACCTTCTTCGCGGCAAAGGCTGCTTCCTTTTGCTCGCCGATAATGCCCCATAAATGCGCATTACCATTCGAATCAGCCCGCTGCACGTGAACAATTGCCACATCTGGATTAAGCGCGGGCACAACGATCACGTCCTTGCCACCATACGGATCTGGGATGCGTTTAATTAATGGGTTGGCTTGTTCCAGGCTGGTCGCGCCAGTTTGATTCATGGGCAAAAATGGAAGTCCTGCCGCCCCTGCCTGCAAACGGGTGATCATGCCGAAGTGCGAATATTCCTCCCACTCAAGTTGACCTTTTTCAATTGCAGTACGCACAATACGCAGCGAACCAACACCGGGATTCCCCATGTACGAAAAGATGACTTTTTTTGCACAGCCAGCTGCGACCATTTGATCGTAGATCAGGTCTGGTGTGGCACGCGCAAGAATGAGATTTACCTGCGGCGTAAACCACATCGCCATCGCTGACATAATCTGCAATTGCCTGTTTGAGTGAAATGAGTTTGGACATGTTATTTTTTCTTTGCTTCCTGTCTGGCTTTTGAGTTTTCTGTTTTTTTCTTCCTGGCTTCTTCACGTGTCCTTCTCCACCAGGCAAATCGCCCTGCCGAAGGGGGCGGGGCTTTACCGCGCCGAAACACCCAGCCAATGCCCATCATCAGCAATGCGATGAAAAGGTAATCAAAGTCTGCCTGTTTGGCAAGGTCGGAGGTGACAAAAAGAACGAACGCCCCTCCGCCGATGACATAAAAAAACATTCCCACGCGAAAAATTAAAGGATCATCTGAATCCATACCCTTATTTTACCTTTGGAGGGGGAAGGTAGACAAGGAAACACGAAAACAGATAAAAATGGCCGCTGGCAAAAACGATATTCGTGAACGCCCCCTCTTCAATAGAGCCGATTGTTGAGCAATAGCCAGGTGAGGAGATACAAAATACCAACCATCAAACCAGTCCATCTTTGGAAATTAATATGAAACGGCAATATGCTTATTGAAAAACAGGGTATATTCTTATAAATGCTAATAATTTTTCCCATAATCGAAAATCGTGCAGGAAATCGCGTATGAGCAAAAAGGTCGTTCTTAAAGGAATAGAGATACTGACCAATGAAAACAATTCGTCAGCGCGAATCCTGCTTGATATGGTGGAAATTATTATTGACCATCTTGAATCAGATCTTGATCCGGTTGATGATAATTTTCAAGCATTGATCAACATGGACTTCACTCCAGATCAATCGACAAGGCACAGCATCTCCTTTTCGAGCTTGTCCAGGAATGGGACAAGGGAAAAATTAATGAGCATCCTTGAGAAATCCACGAATTCTCATGAAAATAAAATAGCGGGCACGGTGAGGGTTGACCTTCAAGTCGAAGATGAGTCATAATTACAATATTGGCACTTTTTAATTTTCCATGGAGACGCCAGATTTAAGAGTACTACGGACAAGGAATAAAATCCATGATCTACAGATCGGGAGGACATATGACTGCCAACAACCTATACACGCTCCAGCCGAACCAGATCGTCATGTATTCCGTGGATTGGTGTCCGGATTGCAGACGTTCCAAATCGTTCTTTCAAAACAACAATATTTTTGTTATCGAAGTCAATGTGGATAACGATGAGCAGGGCGCAGCATTTGTTCGTGGAATCAATTCCGGCAACCGCGTTGTTCCCACCATTATTTTTCCTGGCGGCGATATTTTAGTGGAGCCGTCCAACACCCAACTGGCTGAAAAACTCGGTATGTAGTTGACAGGCATCCCAACAATAAAAAGCGCAGGGGTATAATCGAAACATGAGAAGATCATCCGCCTTGTTTGTTCTCATATTTTTTCTTGGCGCGTGTGAAACCTTTACAGTGTCGCCCCAGCCCTTTCCAGTCTGGACGGTAATCCCTTCGCGCACACCCAACATTGTTACCGCCACACCGATCATCCTCACACTGCCTTTTACCGAAACAGCTGTCCCAGGTATAACGGTGATCGTGCCTGCTACACCAACCAATACCGAAATTCCAACAGCAACGAGCACCCCAATTCCTGCAACCGGGACAGCCACACCCATATTAACTATCACCGCGGTGCAATCGGTGGTGGTCAATATTCTTGGCTGTGATACAAGTATAGACATCACTCATGGTATGGGTGAAGTGACCAATTCATATGTAACGGTAAAAAATACGGGCACTGTGGATCTGCCGAACACCTGCGCCCTTTTGCGCGCCATTGATGAAGACCGTGAACATCCCGACAAACAAGTGTGCATTAATAACCTGCCAGCTCAATATCAGGTTACGCTGAAATTGACTGTCGATTCAACCTTCAAGCTAAATACTGCAATTCAGGTGGATACAACATCAAATGATGTAATTTTACTGCGCGTGGATAAACCTTCCTGCACAGATATTGGCCTCTTCGGCGGCACGCCCTCAGATCTGGGTGTTGTCAAACCGATCGAGTAGGATGACACAAGGGGACTCTTGTAAAAAATTTATTTTGCAAGAGGAAGTGAAAAAATAAATTCACTCCCCAAATTTTCGCCTTTACTATCTGCCCAGATATTTCCACCATGTGCTTCAACAAGATGTTTGGCAATGGTCAAACCGATACCTGAACCGCCGTGCGCACGTGAGCGGGATTTATCCACCCTATAAAAGCGGTCAAAGACATGCCGAAGATGGTCGGATGGGATCCCAAAGCCGGTATCAACCACGGAAAATCGTGCCTCATTTTTATCACGCTCAATCGAGACCGTTACTGCTCCGCTTGACGGTGTATATTGCAAAGCGTTGCCGATCAAATTGGTAAGTACCTGAATAATGCGGTCTTCATCAGCGGGGAGGAGGATCGGATCGCGCGGCAGGTTCAAGATCAGGCTGACTTGTTTTTCATCAAACTGATGTTGAAGTCGTTTTGATACCGTCTGAACCATTGCATTTGAATCCGTTGGGTGAATATTTAATTGTGTGGCGCGGGATTCGACGCGGCTCAGTTCCTGCAGATCATCCACAAGGCGGCTTAATCTTTCCGCTTCAGCATGGATCTGTGAATAGGTTTCTGAGGACGCGGGAAGCACGCCATCCATCAATGCCTCCGCGGATCCTTTGATGGCTGTGAGCGGGGTGCGAAGTTCATGTGCCACATCCCCGATCAGGCGGCGGCGCATCGTTTCAACCTGCTCCAATTGTTCCGCCATTTGATTGAAACTTCCCGCAAGCTGATGTAATTCGTCATTCCCCCGCAATTCGACACGCTCATCATAATGACCTTCGGCAATGCGCTGGCTGGCAACAGTCATTACACGCACAGGCGCAAGAATATTTCTGCTAAAAACATAACTGACAGCCAGCGCCACGATGGACGCGGCAAGTACTGCAATGATCAAGGATTCATTAAATGAGTTCTGAAAGTTCTCGTAAAAATCGGCGATCATGCCGCTGCCCATGCCCTGTCCTTGTCCTTGTCCTTGTCCTTGCCCCATCCCCTGTCCCTGTCCCATGCCCTGTCCCATGCCCGGTTCGACACCACTCAACTGTTGTTCCATAAAATACACATGCCGCGCATAAGCACGCGGTGTTGCCAGGTTTGCGGTAATTGCGATCACCAGCATGCCGACCAGGATCACGACAAAGTAGGAAAGAAATAGTTTAATTCCAAAACGGGAGCGAATGGTTTGCATTTTTCACCAGCTTATAGTGTCTCATCGTCAAAACGATAACCAACACCGCGTACAGTCACAATAAAGTCAGGGTTACCCAATTTTTGGCGGATATGTCCAAGGTGAACGTCCACCACACGCATTTCGCCAAAGTATGACCCGCCCCACACACGTTCTAAAAGTTGTTCGCGTGAAAGCACACGCCCGCGATTTTCTGCAAGCGCATGAAGAAGATCGAATTCACTAGCTGTGAGGTCGATGGGCTGATCGTCCACCGTAACCTGTCGCGCATCCATGTCAATTCTGACATGCTGAAATGCCAGGACACTACCCTCCCCGCCCGAGGCTGATCCTGTCTGGATACGCCTTAATGCTGCTTTTACCCTTGCAACCAACTCACGCGGACTGAACGGCTTGGTAACATAATCATCTGCGCCGACCGAAAGACCGACGATCTTATCTGTCTCTTCAGTGCGGGCGGTCAACAGAATGACATACACTTGTGACTCGCGGCGCAAACGTGACAGCAATTCCAACCCGTCCATACCGGGCAGCATCACATCAAGCACAACCAGGTCAGGCTTGAATGCCCGCGCCGCCTTTAGTCCTGAAGGGCCATCCGTGGCGGTAAATACTTCATAACCTTCAGGCTTCAGGTAGGCTTGCACAAGATTTACAATGGTCGGCTCATCATCAATTACAAGGATTTTCGTCATGGATGGATTTTCCTATGTCAGGATTTATTTATCATAAAGCAAGTATAAAGGTTTGGTAAAGGATTTTAAGCGACCCGGGCAGGTCTCCCGAGGCTCGGGATAATCAATTCTTCTTTTATATACAGAGTTCTGATAAATCGGCATCACCATGAAACCAGCCGGGTCTTAAGAAGTGTATAATATCATCATGGCAGACGAACAAATCCAATCCCTTGCACGCAACAAGATCGCCATGCTGATCGATGGTGATAACGCCCAGGCAAACCTGCTCTCCCAAATGTTGGTGGAGGCAGGACGCTACGGTCAGGTGACTGTCCGCCGTATTTATGGAGACTGGACTACCACCAGCATGAATTCATGGAAGGATACCCTTAATTTCCATGCCTTCCAACCTATTCAACAATTTCGCTATACCATCGGCAAAAATGCGACTGACAGCGCCATGATCATTGACGCGATGGACATCCTGCACTCAGGCGTTGTGGATGGCTTTTGCCTAATCTCCAGCGACAGTGATTACACGAGACTAGCTACACGCATCCGGGAAACCGGTATCTTTGTCATGGGCATTGGGGAGAAGAAAACACCCAAACCCTTTGTGAACGCCTGTGATGTGTTTGTGTACACGGAAAATCTTGTAGTTGCCAAAAAGCCCATTACACAAATGCGCGTTCCAAAAGGTGGAACTAAAAAAGCGAACGACGATAAAGAGGAAACCGACCCCATTCCCCTGCTGACACAGGCATTCGAAATGGCAGTCCAACAGGATGGATGGGCATCCCTGGCAAGCATGGGAAATGCGCTTTACCAACTCGACCCAGGATTTGATCCGCGAACTTATGGCCACAAACAACTCTCAAAGATGATGATGAATTTCAAACACCGCTTCGAGATCCAGGACAAAGACACCGGTGGATTTTTTGTGAAGATCAAGGAATAGTTGGCGCTTCCTGTAAAATTTTTACAAGGGAAATGACCCAACAAAAAACGACCTTGCGGGGTCGTTTTTTGTTGGGTCATTTTTATACTTGCGGCAGGTTTCTGCGGATCATATTCAACATGGTGAAACCCTTCACTGTACCTTGAACGACACAGGTCAACGGGTTATCAACAAGATAGGCAGGAATGCCCAGGGATTTGGTCAATAATTTATCAACACCACGCAGGAGCGCACCGCCACCGCACAAGGCAACGCCGCGATCAATAATATCGGAAACCAATTCAGGAGGGGTTTTTTCAAGCACTTTGCGTCCCGACTCCACGATCTGTTTCAATGGTTCCTGTAAGGCTTCTACGATCTCGCCGGTGGTTAATGTGACAGGGCGCGGCAAGCCGGTGACTTGATCCTGTCCCTGCACTTCCATGCTGTTTTCAATATCCTGTGGAACTGCCGCACCAATGCGGATCTTAAGTTGTTCAGCTGTTGCCTGCCCAATAATGACACCATATTTACGGCGAACATAATTGACAATGGATTCATCCAGATCCATCCCGCCAACACGCAGCGTATCCGCAGCTACAATTCCGTACATGGCTATCACGGCGGCTTCGGTACAGCCGCCACCCAGGCTGATGATCATATTCCCCGACGGGGAATTAATCGGCAGGTCAATTCCAATGGCGGCGGCCAAAGGCTGTTGAATAAGGAACGCCTCACGGCTGCCTGCTTCCATCACAGCTTCATAAACCGCACGACGTTCCACACTGGTCACACCATAAGGCACAGAGATCATGACACGCGGCCGGAAGATTCGCATTGACCCGCTCACGCGCTGTAATAAATATTGCAGTAAAGTCTCTGTGATTTCGTAGTCAGCGATCACACCGCTTCGAAGCGGGCGCGCGACTTCAATGCTATCGGGGACTTTCCCAAACATGTCCCGCGCTTCGAGACCTGCCGCCACCATTTTTTGGTCATCCACTTCAATGGCAACGATCGTCGGTTCTTCCAATAGCACTTGCGCGCCATCGGCAATGCGTGTGAACATGGTGCCCAGGTCAATGCCCAGGTCTTTTGAAAACATAGCCACGAGGTTTATTGTTCCGAATAAGGCGAGCGAGGAGTCTTACCATAGCGGCGAACAGCTTCGAGGCGCAAGTTGGATTTGCGTAACGCGGCTTCCATTGCCAGGTAGGCATCATTATCCGCAGGCAGGCCTTTGGCAAGCGCTTCTTCTGCACGGACACGCGCAGCATCTGCGCGGGCAATATCAATCTCCTTTACGTTCTCTGCAGCGTCTGCGAGAACAGTAACGATATCAGGCTGCACTTCAGCCACACCGCCCGCCACCGTAAAGACCTCTTCCTTGCCGTCTTTGCGGACTTTGATAATGCCAAACTTCAAGGCGGTGAGTACAGGCGAATGTTTGGGAAGAATACCCATCTCCCCGGCGGCGCCGGGTAGTACAACGATATCCACATCGCCTGTGAATACAGTGCGGTCTTGAGAAACAATTTCACAACGGATCGTCATAATTTACATCCATTACAACGTTGAACGTAAAACGTTCAACGTTACTACGCACTCCTGGAAAGTTTTTCAGCGCGTTCGCGGACATCCTGGATCGTACCAGCCATCATGAAAGCCTGTTCGGGCAGATCATCACATTTGCCGTCGAGAATTTCACGGAAACCACTGACGGTTTCCTTAAGCGGCACATAACGACCGGGAATACCTGTGAAGCGTTCAGCCACATAGAACGGCTGAGAGAAGAAGCGCTCGATCTTGCGGGCGCGCGAAACAATGAGTTTATCGTCTTCTGAAAGCTCATCAATACCGAGAATGGCGATGATATCCTGTAAATCCTTGTAGCGCTGCAAAATACGCTGAACCTCACGCGCGGTTCGATAGTGCTCCTCCCCCACGATGTTGGGGTCAAGAATACGGGATGTGGAAGCAAGCGGATCCACAGCGGGATAAATACCTTTCTCCACAATGGAACGTTCAAGAGCGATCGTCGCATCCAAATGGGTAAAGGTAGCCACAGGCGCAGGATCAGAGTAGTCATCTGCAGGCACATAAACAGCTTGCATGGATGTGATCGATCCGGTGCGGGTGGAGGTAATGCGTTCCTGTAACTCACCCATTTCTGTCGCAAGAGTCGGCTGATAACCCACAGCGGAGGGCATACGACCGAGGAGTGCAGACACTTCTGACCCGGACATGGAGAAGCGGAAGATGTTATCCACAAAGAGCAGCACATCCTTACCCTGGTCGCGGAAATATTCAGCCATTGAAAGCGCAGAGAGCGCCACGCGCAAACGTACACCAGAGGGTTCGTTCATCTGACCGTACACCATCACGGTGTCTTTCATAACGCCGGATTCGAGCATTTCACGATAAAGCTGTGTGCCTTCACGGGTACGTTCACCCACGCCAGCAAACACAGAATTGCCTTCATGTTCGGTCGCAACTGAGCGGATGAGCTCCATGATGATCACGGTTTTGCCCGTGCCAGCGCCGCCAAAGATACCGGTCTTACCACCTTTGGTGAACGGCGCGATCAAGTCCACGACCTTTACACCTGTCTCAAAAACTTCCACGCGGGTGGATTGTTCCTCGAATGAAGGAGCCAAACGATGAATGGGGTAATAAGAAGCGGCGTTGACGGGCCCTTTTTCATCCACTGGCTGACCCAGGACATTAAAAATGCGTCCCAATGTGGAAGGTCCCACAGGGACCATGATCGGGGAGCCGGTTGCAATGGCGGGAACGCCGCGCTGAAGACCATCAGTTGAATCCATGGATACCGTACGAACCCAGTTGTTACCAAGATGTTTTTGAACTTCAAGGACGAGGGGATTTTTGCCTTCGCGCTCAACTGTGATCGCTTCAAAGAGTTCCGGAATTCCTCCAGCAGAGAATTCCACATCCACCACACCACCAAGAATTTGTACAACACGGCCTGTTGAATTTGCCATGATTTCCTCCAGTTATTTCGCAGCCAGCGCTTCAGCGCCGCCCACAATGTCTAAGATGTCGTTCGTAATCCCTTGCTGACGAACTTTGTTATAAGCCAATTGCAAAGCACCGACCAGTTCTTTTGCGTTGTCAGTGGCATTTCGCATTGCGATCATCCGGGCCGCATGTTCGCTGGCTTGTGATTCCAATACTGCCTGATAAACCTGCAAGGCGGTAAAACGTGGAATGATCTCATCCAGGATCACACGCATGTCAGGTTCATATTCATAAGCCGCCGCAGGTCCATTCGATGCATGGTTAAAATCCTTCACCAGACCTTCCCCTTCAAGTTCAAGCGGAAGGAGTTTCTTGACGGTTGTGACCTGACGTCCCATGTTTACAAAAGAGGTAAAGACAAGATAAACCTCATCCACCTTTCCAGCTTTGAACTCATCGACCGCGAGACGTCCAATTGCAGAAACATCTGAAAAGCTTGGCGCGGCGGGCAGATTGCTAAAGTCTGCAATTACCTTTTTCCCGCGACGGATGAGCAGATCACGACCCTTACGGCCGACTGCAATATATTTAACAGGAACAGTGTTCGAGTCGAAGCGCTGGGATGTAAAACGGACCACATTGGAATTGTAAGCGCCCGCGAGTCCACGGTCACCTGTGACGACAAGCACCAATGAGTTGTTCACAATATCACGCTGTACCAAAAGCGGATGCAGGCTGCTACGACCCGGTTGTCCGGCAACGTGTCTTAATACCTGCCAGGCTTTGGTTGCATAGGAACGAGTCGCCATCACCGCATTAATTGCCTTGCGGACCTTGCTGGCGCTCACTGTCTCCAATGCGCGTGTGACCTGCGAAATGTTCTTTACGCTCTTAATTCGGAGCCGCATTTCACGAGCGGAAGCCATAGGTTTAGTCCTTTGATCTCTTAGTCTTAAGTCGAATAGTCTAGGCTTGCCAACCCGTGCGGAAAGCTTCGAGGGCTTTTGTCAGTGCAGCACGATTATCATCAGTAATCGCTTTCTTTGCGATGATATCCTTGCCGACCTCGGGGTATGAAGTAGCCATGAAACGGATCAGGTCTGCCTGCCATTTCGCCATCTTATCGAGGGCAACGCCATCGGCAAAACCATTCGTACCCGCGTAAAGCACCATCACCTGGTTCTCAAGCTCAGTGGGTTCATACTGAGGCTGCTTAAGAATTTCCTGCATCCGCTGACCGCGGCCCAACTGTTGTTGAGTTGACTTATCCAGATCAGATGCCATGAGCGCAAATGCAGCCAATTCACGATATGCCGCCATATCAAGGCGCAAACGTCCGGCCACCTGCTTCATCGCTTTGGTTTGGGCATCCCCACCCACGCGGGATACGGAAACACCCACGTTGACCGCAGGGCGGATACCGGCATTGAACAGATTACTCTCGAGGAATATCTGCCCATCTGTAATTGAAATCACGTTCGTGGGAATATAGGCGGAGATATCGCCAAGCAAGGTTTCAATGATCGGCAGGGATGTGAGAGAACCGCCCGTACCGGCCACCTTGATGATCTTATGATCGTCCGCATCACTCATGTGTTTGCGGGCTTCTTCAGCTTCATCTTTTGAGATGGGGCCCGTATAAACTTTTCCATTCACGCCGTCCTTCTCGGAAGCCATGGCATCTTTGAAATCTTTCTTAACAATAACGTATTTATTGGCAAGGCGGGCTGAACGTTCGAGCAGGCGGGAATGCAGATAGAATACATCACCGGGATATGCCTCACGTCCAGGCGGGCGGCGCAATAACAGGGAAACCTGACGATATGCCCAGGCGTGTTTGGAAAGGTCATCATAAATGATCAGCGCATCGCGCCCGCTTTCCATGAATTCTTCGCCAATTGAAGTTCCGGAATATGGGGCAATATATTGCAGCGCCGCAGACTCATCCGCTGCCGCAACCACAATAATGGTATGTTCCATCGCGCCGGCGCGCTCCAAAATGCCCAGGGTGCGGGCAACAGCCGCTTTTTTCTGACCGATGGCTACATAAATACAAATCAAATCCTTGCCTTTTTGATTAATGATCGTATCAATTGCAATCGCAGTCTTACCTGTCTGGCGGTCGCCAATGATCAACTCACGCTGACCACGTCCAACAGGGATCATCGCGTCAATCGATTTGATGCCTGTCTGAACGGGAGTATCCACATCCTGGCGATAAACCACCCCGGGAGCAATGCGTTCCACCGGGCGGAAACCTGTCGTTGCAATGGGACCTTTGCCGTCAATCGGCTCGCCCAACGCATTGACAACACGACCGATCAACGCATCTCCCACTGGAACAGAAGCAATGCGATTCGTCCCGCGCACGGTCATACCTTCAGTAATCCCATCGTAGGCGCCCATCACGATCACACCGACGCTGTCTTTTTCAAGGTTAAACGCCGTACCCATCACGCCATTGGAAAACTGGACCAATTCCTGTGCTTTGACATTCGCGAGACCCTTTACACGGGCAATACCATCCCCCGCCTCCAACACAACACCAATATCGCTGATATTTAGTTCCGGATTAAAACCTTCAATTTGTTTTTGCAAATCACCTGTGATTTGCGTGATCAGGTCTGACATTAGGTAGCCTCCACCAAAATTCTTATTATGCACAATAACCCGGATAAGGGCTTTATCCGGGTATGTTTCCAAATTTTAACCTGAAATCTCTGCTCTTTGGTCATCGTGAGCCGGGACACAAGCAAAGTAATGATACCTGAAACGTGGTTGATTGTCTAGCTATAATCATCCGTTACCTTAAGAAATCAATTTCGCCCTTGTTATTCACACAGCATGCACTATACTATCGCCCGTTATTTCATCTAAAGGAATAAAAATGCCTGATCCTCTCAAACGTGAAGAAGAACCTCCCAGTCGGCACATGAAACGCTATTGGAAAATCGCCGTTCTTGCCAACATCAAGGATGACGATCACCCCAAACCTGAAGGTGTCCCACCGGATGCCTTCGCCGATTTCGACCATATTGAGACTGTGAACTCGCTCCGCGCTGCGCTCGAGACAGATGGGCATTCAACCGTCTTTATCCAGGCTGACAGTGAGCTGCCCTACGCTCTTCGTGAAGAAAAACCAGATATTTGCTTTAATATTGCTGAAGGGATCGGAGGTGACGCGCGCGAAGCCCAGGTTCCAGCCCTGCTCGAACTGCTCGGCATTCCATATACAGGATCGCGCGTTCTTGCCAACGGGATCTCGCTTGATAAAACACTTACCAAACGCATCTGGCGCGATAGACGCCTGCCCGTTGCCCCCTTTCAGGAATTCCTCATCGGCGATGAACCCCTCCGTGCGGAATTAAAATTCCCGCTTTTCGTCAAGCCTGCGCGCGAAGGTACAGGCATGGGGGTCGACTTAAATGCCATTGTCAACAACGAAACAGAACTGCGGGAGCGTGCAACATATATCGTTAATACCTACCAGCAGCCCGCACTTGTCGAAACCTTCCTGCCGGGACGTGAATTTACCGTTGGTATTCTTGGGCGTGCTGAGGCCAAACTCTACTCACGCCACCCGGAATGGTACGAAAAAGACGGATTCCACCGCTTTCCCATCCTCGAACTGGACACGACCCGATCCGTTACCCCCTGGATATACACACATGAAGCCAAATCCAAGGAAGTCGGCGCAGACGGACACCTGGGATATTTTTGCCCTGCAGAGATCGAACCTGAATTGGAAAAGAGGCTTAAATCCCTTGCGCTGCGCGCGCACCAGCTGCTATACACGCTGGATGTTTCCAGAACCGACATCCGCCTGGATGAGGACGGTAACCCGCGCTTGATCGAGATCAACACCCTGCCCGGTCTGACCCCCGATTACAGTGACCTATGTCTGCAAGCCAAAGCCGAGGGCATCTGCTACGAAGACCTGGTGTTGGATATTCTCTATCTTGGTGCCAGCCGCTGGGGAATGTTGGAACCGCGGGAATCAAACGAAACCACACGAAAGAAATAATCGCATTGTGGGAAAAGCTCAAAGCTAAACATCCACTGAACATCCTTTTAAACCATACTAATTAAAGCAGCTTATCTTCCAACGCCGTGTAAAACAACGCGCGCCCAATGATCTCTTCGATCATCACCAGCATGAAAAGGATCAGCATGCTCCACATGCCGGTCAGATTCGGCAGGATGCAGATTATTCCCGCCCCAAGCGCTGCCGCTACGATCAGCCCAACCCGCAAGCTGTTGGCTGCCCCCCCGACTTTTGATTTCGTAGTCAGAGTCAGCCCCAATTCCAAAGCCAGTAACGCGGCAATGAGAACCCATGGAAACACACGTGTAGTTTGTAAAAGATTTATCATTGCCAAATGCCCCAGTAAAATGGACGTGATGAAAAATCCAGCCGGTGTGCGCCAGGTATCCCAAGCGGGCATGGTATGCAGACGATAGACCTGCGCCATGCTGAAAATCAACCCGATGCCAAGCAGGAATGTGACCAGCCCGACCCCTTCCAACCAGGACGGCGGAAGCGGCATCATCCCTGTCAGCCAGCCAGCCCCAAATGATCCGACATACAAAATCTCACGGCTCAACCATGATTTTTTCAAATGAGACACAGCGTGCCACGCGTTACGTTTCGCACCAAGATGCGCAAAGGAGAAAAGTCCACCCAGGCCTAAACATGCACCGATCGCTAAATTAGCGCTAAGAGGAATGGGGTCAACCATCCACTGCGCCGCCCAAAAAGCTCCAACTGCCATCTGCACAAGAACTGTAAATACGATCAGTGAGGTCTCACTCTTTTGTTTTTTAGGCCTGATCTCCTCGTAATTGGCGATCTTTTTCTCCAACAAATTATTCATCGCCACATGCGGATTGACCATCAAATGCGGCTCTGTGCGCGAGGTATTCGGCAGTGGGAATGGATGCTGGGTCGCAGGGATTTCCCACAATACACTCACCCCTTGCTTCGCCCCCTGAGGAAGCGGTGATGGGGTGACGGAAACGAAATTTAACACCCGTGTCGGGCAAGCTGCTACACACGCAGGAGGCAACCCGGCATCGATGTCATCCATGCAAAAATTACACTTTGCCATCTGCCCCTGTTCAGGGTTGTAACGTGGAGCGCTGTACGGGCAAGCCCATGAACAATAGCCGCAGCCCATACACCTGGACGAATCAATATAAACGATCCCATCGGGGCGGGTCACAAATGCATCAGTGGGACACACACCCGCGCACTTGGGATGCACACAATGATTGCAGGCAATGGACAGGTTATAGGCAAAAACGCTATTCACCCAGGCCCCGCCTGCCTGGGTCCACTCACCACCCGCGACTTCAATCACCCTCCGCCACATTACTCCAACAGGAAGTTGGTTCTTATCCTTGCAGGCTTCCTGACAGGCTTTACAACCAGTACATGCACTTGCATCAAAATTGAAAGCGTAGGTCATTTTCGACCTCGTTCCAATTTGGGGGTTGCAGACCGCTGATTTTTACCTTTAATTTGCAGCTTTCCAGCCTGTAACCTTTCAACCTGAACCATTATCGTATGCTGTGCTGTAGCAAATGCCAGTGGAGTCCAGCGGTGGGAAGTCAGCACGTTGATACAACCGCCGCGATCCACCCCATTTGAATCCGGCTTCCACCATGCGCCCTGGGGAATATCCACCACGCCAGGCAAAATGCGCGGCGTGACTCTGGCAGGGATGACCAACTCACCACGGTCATTCCAGACGCGGACAAGGTCGCCGTCGTGAATGCCCCTTGCAGCTGCATCAATCGGGTTGATAAAAATTCTTTGAGGGAAAGCCTCCTGCAGCCAGTCGTTGTTGGCGTGTGTGGAGTGAACCCTTGCAAGCGTGTGATGTCCAATGGCTTGCAAAGTATATACGTCATTGCGAGGGCGCTCTTGGTTTTTGCCCGAAGCAATCTCCTTGGAATTAGATGCACTCTGTTGAACAGGAGATTGCTTCGTCCCCAAGGCTGCTCCTCGCAATGACATCTCAGAGACGGAGATTGCTTCGTCGGGAAGAGCGCCCTCCTCACAATTACGAAAAGGACTTTCCCATTCCTGAATATACTTCGGCACGGCAGGGATATCATTCAGATTGCCCATGTCGTGCAGTTTTTTGGAGAAGATTTCAATTTTGCCGCTGGGAGTGGCAAGCGGATATTTCTGCGGGTCGGCGCGAAAATCGGCGAAGGCAATTTTTGGATGCGTAACGGGATTGGAATACACACCAATATTGTAGAGTAGGAACTCGTCCAGAGTAGGCAACCCGGGAAAGCGTGTAGACCTGAACACGTTCAAACAGTATTCCACCCAGTCTTTTTCATCGCGGTTTTCAGTGAATGCTTCACCAATGCCGAGCCGCCCGGCGATGTCGGCGCAAATACGGTAATCGGATTTCGTCTCGCCAGGTGGTTCGACAATTTTGGGCTGCAAAATGACTTCGTCACCGTATTTCCAGCCGTCTTCAACGCCCCAGGTTTCGAACTGCGTACAAGCGGGCAGAATGATATCGGCGAACATCCCTGTGGGTGTGAGGAAATTGTCCTGCACCACGATGAATTCCACTTTGGATTCGTCGCGCAAAATTTCAGCAGAGCGATTCACATCGGCATGTTGGTTGATGAGGCAGTTCGTGGCAACTGCATAAATGAATTTGATATTATTTTTCAGGCGCGGCACACCAAGAACACCATCCGCAGAGGTTAAGTCTTGGGCACGTAAACAAGCCTCAGTCCATAAAAAGACAGGAATACTTGCGCGAACAGGATTCTCTCCGAGCGGAAACAAGGTCCAGTGAGGCCCACCATCATCCGCCTGCAATCCCAATCCGCTTGCCCACCCGCCAGAGATGCCCACGTTACCAGTGATTGCAGCGAGAACACAACCCGCGCGGACAACCTGCTCGCCATAGGCGCGGCGCTGCATTCCATAGCCCTGATACAGCACGGCGGGCTTGACAGTGGCATACTCACGTGCAATTCTGGCAATGGTCGCGGCAGGTACAGCAGTGATGGCTTCAGCCCATTCAGGCGTTTTGGGAATCCCATCCTGCACACCCAGCAGATAATCACTGTAGTTTTCTGCGCCTTCGATGGGCATTTGACTCGCATCAAACCCGACGCAATGGGTGCGGACAAAATCAGCGTCGTACAGACCTTCGGTCAGCATGACGTATGCCATTGCGCTCATCATCGCGGCGTCGGTGCCAGGGCGGATGGGGATCCACTCGTCGGCGAGGGCAGCGGCAGAGAGCGAGTGACGCGGGTCAATGCACACCACATGCGCGCCATTTTCTCTGGCAAGTTTGATGAAGTAATCTGAGTTGGTTCCGTCGCGCATTTCAGCCGGGTTCCAGCCCCACATAAGGATGTAGCGGCTGTTGAGCCAGTCCTGACGCTGGTTGCCGGTGACCAGCGTGCCGTAAACGGTGGGTGTGGCAATGTTGGTCGCGCCCCACGAATAGGAATTGTAAATACCCAGACAGCCCCCAAAGAGATTCAGCAGGCGGCGGGCGACATGGGACCCATTGAGTTGGTTATAACTCCCCGTTCCGTACGGGACGAAAAGCGCATCATTGCCATACTCAGACTTGACTCTAACCATCTGGCTGGAGACTTCGCTGAAGGCCTCGTCCCATGAAATGCGAGTGAACTTCCCGTCGCCGCGCTTCCCGATCCTTTTCAGCGGATACAGCAATCGATCGGGATGATATTGCCGGCGCAGATAGGCGCGTCCCCTGGCGCAGGCACGTAACTGCGGAGCAGCTATCGTGTCGGGTCGGTCATCGGTATCGAGGCGGATGATCTTCCCATCTTCGATGTGCGCGATGAGCAGGCAACGTCCGCCGCAGTTATGGGCGGGGCAGCCAACACGGATTTTTTTCACCTGTGAATTCATGGTGCAAGTGTAGATGATTTGGAGCGCGGGGGGTAGTGATGTAGGTCATGTTTTTTGACATATCATCATTTGGCTAACGAAAGCCGAAGTTCGCACCGCTTACAAAATCTGTACCATTGACTTTGAGATTCTAATGCGCAAACTTGGTACCATCGGCGCAATTCGCTTTATCCAGCAATATGAATATAGTCATGGCGATTATTCACGTGACCGCAAAATGAAACTGCCAACAAAGTCTATGCAAATCAGGGAGATTGGCGCGATTATTATGAAACCGCGTCAATCCAAAGCAAAATAAGCGAAAGCCCTCGTCAATGGAAAGGGGCTTTTTAATGCAATTCGATGTGCACTACAAGCAGACAATATCCGCCGCAGTTGTGGGCAGAGCAGCCGACGCGGATTTTGGTAATTGGAAATTGGAACG